>BAXC01000058.1 GCA_001310375.1 Bacillus sp. JCM 19041
CTTGTATACCTACTAAATGAGATCTCTTTCTGCCTCACTTGCCTGATTACAAGATTCACCTTCCATCAACGGACGGTAAGCAATTGCCAACGTACGTAATGCTTTTTCCGCCATTGTTTCCACTACTTGATCTACCGTTTGATGCCATTTAGGTGAAAATGATTCTGCTCTTCCGTTAGTGATAAGCGAACGCACTTAGCTGCAACAATATCTGGAGCTCCTTTCGTTATTACGTAGGATCTTCCTTGCGGATCTTTTACGATAATTGACATCATCTTTCGAGTCGAGTCAAATGGGAATTCAACGATTCTTCTATAGTTTTCCTCAAGAGAACTTTTCAAAAAACCGGCTTTCATTGCGGCCATCACTAGAGCACCTTCTGTTGGATCACCATCCAAAATGAGAGATTGCTTCTTTTTCTTTTTCGTCTCTTTTTCTATGAAACTTGCATTGCTGCATAGCGCTCCATAACTTAATAGTCGACTTATACTCGGGTGGCTTTCAACAGATAAAGGCATATTCTCTTTCGTAAAATCACCGGCTAAGTCAAATCCTGATCCACTTACATGAATAAATTCATTACCTGACCAGAGTTGCTTAACGGTCATTTTATTTTGAGTGAGCGTCCCTGTTTTATCCGAACAAATGACAGAAGCACAACCAAGTGTTTCGACAGCAGGGAGCTTACGTACGATTCCTTTTCGTTTTATCATTCGCTGAACACCAAGCGCTAATGCTACGGTAACAATCGCTGGTAGCCCCTCCGGAATAGCTGCTACAGCTAGAGACACACCAGATATAAACATCGTACGCAAATCATGACCTTGCAAAAGACCAATAACAACAACTAAAGCAGTTAATAAAAGCGCTACGGTTATTAATGTCTTTCCTAGCTGTTCTAGCCTACGTTGTAATGGTGTGACCAAATTCTCGGTTTCCTGAAGTAAATGAGCAATCTTTCCCATCTCCGTTTTCATTCCAGTTCCAACAACCAGCCCCATACCACTTCCTTGAGTGACCATTGAACCCATAAAAGCCATATTTTCTTGGTCACCAAGTGCGACATCATGCTTTTCAATCGCAAGTTCATGTTTATGAACCGGTACAGATTCACCAGTTAAAGACGATTCATCAATTCTCAATCCCGAGACACTCATTAAGCGAATATCAGCACCAACCCGGTCTCCCGCTATCATTTTAACAACATCACCCGGTACAACTTCTGATGAAGGATACGCACCCATTCTTCATTTCTTAACACATGCATTTGAGGAGAAGAAAGCTCTTTTAATGCATCTAACGACTTTTCGGCTTTACGCTCCTGTACATACCCTAGAATCCCGTTTAACAATACAATAAACATGATTGTAATTGCATCAAGTACTTCACCAATTAAACCAGAAACAAGTGTTGCAGCTAACAATACAAGTACCATAAAGTCTTTAAATTGGGCAAGAAACGTCGCAATAGCTGATGGTCTTGGTGCCTCTTTTAACTTGTTTGGTCCATAAGTTCCAAGACGTTTCTTCACATTTTTGTCATTTAATCCTTTAACGATATTCGAATTTGTCTTGTACTCCACTTCTTCTGGCTTCATGCTATACCATTTCATCGCGCCACCCCGCATTTGCTTTTCACACTTTGTCCTCCTAAACTGTACATGCTCCCTTATACAAGCCATCTTATTCAGCAACGTCCAAAAAAATGCTATACTCGTTAGGAAACGATTCGGTAATGGTAAAGAGGTGAGCGCATGTCTTTTGATGGCATGATGACAAGAGCAGTAACAAATGAATTACAAATGCTAACTGGAGGGCGGATTAATAAGATCCATCAACCATTTAAAACAGAACTTGTATTTACAATTCGCGCAGGAGGAAAAAACCATTCGCTATTAGCATCCGCAAACGCGACATTCGCCCGAGTACATCTAACTGGAGAAAAATATGAGAATCCGAGCGAACCACCGATGTTCTGCATGTTATTGCGTAAACATTTGGAAGGCGGTTTTGTTGCTAAAATTGAGCAAGACGGATATGACCGCGTTATTTCGATCACAGTTGCGAACAAAGATGAGCTTGGGGATACAACAGAAAAGAAGCTAATTATTGAGATCATGGGACGCCACAGCAATATCATTCTAGTTGATACAAAAAATGGCGTGGTTATAGACAGCATTAAACATGTTCGCTTTGATCAAAGTAGCTATCGAACAGTTGGTCCAGGTCAAACGTATAAAAAACCACCGGAGCAGCATAAAGCGGATCCATTATCCGCAAATACAGATGATATTCTTCGATCCATTGATTTTAATGCTGGAAAGCTTGATAAGCAGCTTGTTGCGGCATTTGCTGGCATTTCCCCACTCTTAGCAAACGAAATCTTAGCAAGAGCAAAAATGGCAAACCGTGAGTCACTTCCTAAAGCTTTTACACAAATGATGGAGCCAATCGCAAAACATCAATACACACCAGAACTGGTGAAAGGAGAAAAAGAATTCTTTTCAATCGTTCACCTCTCACATAAAGCAGGAGAACGACAAACCTTTCCAACACCAAGTTTTCTATTAGATCGTTTTTACTTTGGCAAAGGCGAACGAGATCGTGTAAAACAACAAGCCTTCGATTTGGAACGCTTATTAAAAAACGAACATCAAAAAAATGTCCGTAAACAAAAAAAGTTACAGCAAACTCTTGCACAAGCTGATGAAGCTCAGTCCTATCAAAAACAAGGAGAGCTACTAACAGCAAATATGCACCTTGTCACTCGCGGAGCAAAATCAATTGATGTCATTGATTATTACGATGAAAATGGTACAACAATAACGATCACGCTTGATCCTTTGAAAACAGCATCAGAGAATGCGCAAGCATTCTTCAAAAAATACCAAAAAGCAAAGACAGCTCGCTTAGAGGTTGTTATTCAGATGGAAAAAACAGAGGAAGAACTGACTTACCTTGAATCTCTTCTTCAACAAATGGAGTCTGCTTCATCTCGTGATATTGAAGATATTCGCGATGAATTAATGGAAGGCGGCTACATTCGCAAGCGGTCTCAACAAGGGAAAAAGAAGAAAAAACAGACAGATAAGCCACACTTGGAGACCTATCAATCAACAACGGGGATTGAATTTTTAGTCGGAAAGAACAACCGCCAAAATGACTATTTAACCAATCGTCTTGCAAGGCAAGATGAGATCTGGCTCCACACAAAAGATATTCCAGGTTCTCACGTCGTCATTCGAGACGTTTCTCCCGATGAAGAGACGCTCGTAGAAGCAGCACTCGTAGCAGCTTATTTTTCGAAAGCACGGGAATCTGGTTCTGTGCCAGTTGATTACACGAAAATTCGTCACGTAAAAAAACCAAACGGTGCGAAACCAGGATACGTCACGTACGATCAACAAACAACATTATTTGTTACACCTAGTGAAGATGTAGTCCGCTCATTGCGAGCTACGTAAAAAGCCAATTCCAGTTGCAACTGGAATTGGCTTTTTTACTATTTTTTCGTACTTTTATATTCTTCTAACGTTAAACCTAGCGCATCCGCTCTATATAAGTCACCATTTACTTCTAGAATCGCCGTTGCATCTTGAATAAAATGTTCATCCTTCATTGTGCTGATCGTGCGAATAACACCTAATAAAGCGTCAATTTTTGCATTTGCTTTTGCACTTTCATCCACTAGATGACTAATTGTGCTCTCACAGGCTTCTAATCGTGCTTTTACTAATTCAAACTCTTCTTGTGTATTGCTCATATTCGCTCTCCCTCCATGTCTTTCACTCTCTTGTTATTATCGTAACTTTTTTCATCGTTTTGTAAAGCAGTTGCTTCGCATTACAAGAAAAAAACAACGCTTCATACGCTGTTTTCGCTTTTTCTATGTATCTATCCTACTCTCCCCTACTAATTAATCCCAATCCGTCAAGGACAGAAAAATGAACAACTTCACCGATTCCAGCAGTAAACAACATTTCGTTTAATTGTTGTTTACTCTTGCGATGACGACGCTCTGACACAGTTGCCCATTTTAGCAGATACACGGTCTCTAATTCGGAAAAATTGTGTTTGTTTGCATATGCCTCTGCGGATTTTTGATCCATTTCTGGTGCTGGATTTAACAAAAAAAGAGTTCCCTTCGGCTTTAGAATTCGACTAAGTTCTTTTATCCCTTGCTGCGGATCAGGCAAAAGAAACAAAACGCATGTAGAAAAAACAAGATCGTAATGATCCCTTGCAAGTGGTAGATCCATCGCATCTCCAACAATTGCTTTAGCCGTCTCACTTACACCCTCCGCTTGAAAGAGTCCGTTTGCTCGTTGCACCATTCCAGCCGACAAATCTACTCCCGCAAGCTCGTTCGCCTCTGAAATGCCACGTAAAAGAAGGCGACCCGTGCCACAGCCAATGTCGGCAACCGCTTTATTAGCCCAACTACCTGACTCTTCTTTTAGTTTTCTATGAATCTCTGATAACCAATTCGTGCGCACCATCCCATCAAAGAAATCGACCAACTCGTCAAATTCCTGCCCATCCATTTTCCTCACGAAATCCACCGCCTTTGAGGCAATTAACGGTCCATCCACGATACATCTTGGGGATCGTTCCGCCAAGCTGCCAGTTTTTCTTGCTCTACTTCCGTAATGGTTCCTCTTTTTTTCGCCTCTTGCACAAGTGTGGTATAGCTCGTTAATACGTGAAAGTCAAGTTCAGCCTCCTTGAAATTGAGCGTTCCTTTTTCTAATTCATACGAGAATATTGCTGCAACCATTAGAACATCCGCGTCTGCTTCACGCAACGCTTCAGCCGCCGCAATTGAACTTCCTCCTGTTGAAATCAAATCCTCGATAATGACTACTTTGCTACCAACAGGTAGTTTTCCTTCAATTAAATTTTGCTTTCCATGCCCTTTTGCACTACTGCGCACATAAATCATCGGCAAATTCAATTCTTCAGCGACTAGCGCCGCATGAGGAATGCCAGCAGTTGCAGTCCCTGCAATAATCTCTGCATCCGGTGCATGATCATTAATAAGTTGTGCTAGTCCTTTTGCAACATCCTTGCGTACTGTTGGATAAGATAGCGTTAAACGATTGTCGCAATAGATAGGTGATTTTAAACCAGAACTCCATGTAAACGGCTCTGACGGCGATAAACTAACCGCCTGAATATCGAGTAAATGATTTGCAATTAACGTACTCACTTAGTTATAACCCCTTCCCAGTCTTCCTTCATTTCCTGATAGACGACAAGTGGTTCGTTTGCCGTCGTAATGCTTCTTCCAACAACGATTGCCGTACTACCAAGTTCCCGCGCTTGTCCTGGTGTAACTATACGAACTTGGTCACCTATCTGATCTGATATACGACGAATTCCAGGTGTAACAGTTAAAAATTCGTTGCCACATGTCGCACGAATAAGCGGCACTTCCTGCGCCGAACAAACAACGCCGTCAAGTCCACTTGCCTTCGCGAGCATAGCATATGTACCAACAACTTCGTCTAGCGGTTGGTTAATAAGAAGTTCTTCTTGAAGCATCTCACTACTCGTGCTTGTTAACTGCGTCACAGCAATAAGCTTCGGTCTCTTATTGCCTACTTTTGTACCTGCATCAAGACCTTCTAATGCCGCTTCCATCATCTTGCGTCCGCCAGCAGCGTGAACATTTATCATATCAATTTCTAATTCAGCAAGTGCCCGCATCGTACGTCCCACTGTATTAGGAATATCATGGAGCTTTAAATCAAGAAACAATCCATGCCCTGCATGTTTTAGTTCATCAATTACTTGGAGGCCTTCCCGGTAAAACAACTCCATGCCCACTTTCACATCAATTGAATGTCCCTCGAATGCCTTTAAGAACTGCTTTCTCTTAAATGAATCGTTAAAATCTAGCGCAATAAAGAGTGGGTTTTGCATGTTTTCCAGCTCCCTCCAATAATTTCTTGAATCGATTCCACTTCCATCTCATCAAGCCAGCTTGGCAATTCGTCGATAATGGTGGGACAAGTGAACGGATCAACAAAATTCGCCGTACCTACAGCGACGCAGCTAGCGCCCGCAAGCAAAAACTCAATGACATCTTGCGCATTTTGAATACCGCCCATACCGATAACGGGAATGTCCACCTGTTGACTCACTTGATGAATCATCCTTAGCGCAACCGGTTTAATTGCTGGACCCGACAAGCCACCGTATTGGTTAGAAAGCACTGGTTGCCGTGTTTTTGTATCAATGCGCATTCCAAGCAATGTATTAATCATCGATAACCCATCTGCTCCCGCACCCTCAACTGCTCTAGCCATTGAAACGATGTCCGCTACATTAGGCGACAACTTCACATAGACAGGGACAGACGATACCGATTTGACTTCCTTCGTTAGCTGCGCAGCTATTTCTGGAACCGTGCCAAACGCGATGCCGCCTTGTTTTACATTCGGGCAAGAAATGTTAAGCTCAATTGCTGCAATATTTTTCTCATTGGATAAACGATCTGCGACTTGAATGTAATCGTCCATTGTCGAGCCAGCGATATTAGCTAATATTGGCACCTCATACTTGTCAAATCGAGGTAACTCATTTTTTATCACACCTTCAAGCCCTGGATTTTGCAACCCAATCGCATTTAACATGCCCGCTTTTGTTTCGGCAACACGAGGCGTAGGGTTGCCGAAACGTGCTTCCGGTGTTGTTGCTTTGATTGCGATTGCCCCTAATCGATTTAGATCATAAAACGCTGCGTACTCTTTTCCAAAACCAAAACATCCTGATGCAGGCATAACCGGATTTTTCATCGTAAGTCCTGGCAACTTTATCTGCATACGATTCATTACAGTACAACCTCCCCTACCGGAAATACCGGTCCATCGGTGCAGATCTTACGGTACTCATGCGCTGCGCCGTTTTCCAGATGGCACACACAAGCAAAACAAGCTCCAATGCCACATCCCATGCGTTCTTCGAGTGATATAAACGCTCGCTTTCCCCGATACCGTTCCGTCATCACTTTTAACATCGGCGTTGGTCCGCAAGAATAGAGGATATCAAAGTTTAACTGATGTTCATCAATGGCATTTGTTACAAAGCCATGAATTCCATGGCTGCCGTCAACGGTCGTGACGTACACATCACCTAGAGCTGGAACTCTTTCTCATAAAAGACATCAGCGCTCGATGCAAAACCAAGCACAGCAATAACACGCACACCTTTTTTTATCAGCTGCTTCGCCAAATAATACAATGGTGGCACACCAATCCCTCCGCCAACTAACAGCGCCATTTCGCCTTGTTTGGCTTCATCTATAGGAAAGCCTTGTCCTAAGGGGCCAAGCACATCTACTTGCATACCTTCAACTCGCTTAGCAAGGCGTTTTGTCCCTTCTCCTCCTGCCCGGTAAATCATTGTCACTTCTTCTTTTTCCGCATCAACATTCGCAATGCTAATTGGGCGGCGTAATAGAAGATCTTCCGTTTGGTCGACCCGAATGTGCAAAAATTGACCAGGTTGTTCCATTAGCTTCACCGTATCTCCTGCAAGGACCAACTCAAAGCTGTCTTTTGCAATTTCCGTTTGCTTCACGACTGTTAACTGTCCGTGTTTTTGTTTCATTTTGCTGCCTCCCAAGACTTGTTATGCAAGCCACTAGCTCTATAGCCAGTGGCTCTGACATAATCATTTATACGTGATGCGGCATGCTTTCAGCGGCAAACGTAATTGATTCAAGAACGCTCAACAGTGCTGCTGCCGTGTCAATTGATGTTAAGCAAACAACGCCATTTTCCACTGACTCACGTCGGATACGGAATCCATCACGCGCTGGCTGCTTCCCACGGGTAAGAGTATTAATGACAAACTGAGCTTCCCCTTGGCGAATCGTATCAAGCAGATGTGGTTCGCCTTCATTGATTTTATTGACGACTTTTGCAGGAATTCCGGCCTCGGCTAACACGCTAGCCGTACCAGAAGTTGCCATGATACTGTATCCAATGTCATGAAATCGTTTTGCAATTTCAACAGATTCGTCCTTATCTTTATCGGCTACTGTAAACAACACCGAACCATGGGTTGGAATGTTCATGCCAGATGCCACAAGGCCTTTGTAAAGTGCTTTTTCAAGTGTTTTATCGCGACCCATCACTTCTCCTGTTGATTTCATTTCTGGTCCGAGCGATATATCAACACGGCGTAGTTTCGCAAATGAGAACACTGGAACTTTAACAGAAACTTCCTTTGCTTCTGGGTGATATCCTGAGCCGTAACCAAGTTCTGCAAGTGTTTCGCCTAGCATAACGCGGGTAGCGACATTTGCCATTGGCACCCCTGTAATTTTGCTCAGGAAAGGCACTGTCCGGCTTGAACGCGGGTTTACTTCAAGCACATACACTTCGTCCTTATGCCAAACAAACTGGATGTTCAGTAAACCTATAATGTTTAATCCTCTGGCGATGCTTGTTGTCCGCTCAATGAGGCGTTGCTTTAAATGTTCAGGAACGGTTTGTGGAGGGTAAACGGCGATCGAGTCACCGGAATGGACACCGGCCCGTTCAATATGTTCCATAATGCCTGGAATATACACATCTTCGCCATCGCTAATCGCATCGACTTCCAGCTCTTTTCCAGTCAGATAACGATCGACCAATACTGGATGTTTTGGATTTACTTTTACTGCCGTTTGCATATAGCGCAAAAGTTCTTCTTCATGATAGACAATCTCCATTGCTCGTCCACCAAGCACATACGAAGGACGTACAAGTACTGGATAGCCAATTTCCGTTGCAATTGCAACCGCACCGTCAACGGAAGTTGCTGTTTTACCAAGAGGCTGTGGAATTCCTAATCTTTCTAGCGCTTGTTCAAACTTATCTCGGTTTTCTGCCCGATCCATGTCTTCAAGTGTTGTGCCAATGATTTCCACACCACGCGCTGATAAATCTGCCGCTAAATTAATAGCCGTTTGGCCACCAAATTGGACAATCACGCCTTTTGGTTTTTCCATGTTCACAACGTTCATTACATCTTCAACTGTTAATGGCTCAAAGTAGAGCTTATCTGACGTTGAAAAATCAGTTGAAACCGTCTCCGGGTTGTTGTTCATAATAATTGCTTCATATCCTGCTTCTTTAATGGCCCATACCGTATGGACTGTCGCATAATCAAACTCAATCCCTTGGCCAATACGAATCGGTCCAGAACCTAGCACCAGAATGCTTTCTTTTTCCGTCTGTTCCGATTCATTTTCTTGCTCGTATGTTCCATAAAAGTAAGGGGTCGGCGACGAAAATTCTGCTGCACAAGTATCTACCATCTTAAATACTGGTATGATCCCCGCCGCTTGCCTTAATTCATAAACAGCCTCTTCATCTGTTTTCCATTCCCGGCTAATGTAGGAATCCGAGAAACCAGCTCGCTTTAAGCGATGCAAAACAGTTTCATCCGTTCGTGCATCCGCTAATGACTGCTCCAATGCGACAATCCGATTCAGTTTTTGCAAAAACAAGCGATCAATTTTTGTTGTCCGGTGAAGCTCTTCGATTGATACGCCTTTTCGCAGCAAAGCGCCAATTGCAAATAGTCTCTCATCATCCGCTTTTGAAATTTTAACCATCAACTCTTCAGCTGTTTTCTCTTCAAGTACGGGATCAATCAAGTGATCATACCCCGCTTCAAGCGAGCGAATGGCTTTTAAAATCGACTCTTCCAATGACCTTCCAATTGCCATGACTTCGCCTGTTGCTTTCATTTGCGTGCCAAGCTTGCGGTTTGCAGATTCAAATTTATCAAACGGCCAGCGCGGAATTTTTGAAACAACATAATCAAGCGCTGGTTCAAAACTTGCATACGTTGTTTCTGTTACTGGATTTTTTAATTCATCCAAGTGGTAGCCGACTGCAATTTTCGCGGCAATTTTGGCGATCGGATAGCCCGTTGCTTTAGAAGCAAGCGCGGAAGAACGGCTCACACGGGGATTCACTTCAATGATGTAATACTGGTCGCTGTCTGCATCAAGAGCGAATTGAACATTACAGCCTCCTTCAATCCCTAACGCACGAATAATCGAGAGCGAAGAATTTCGTAGCATTTGGTAATCCCGGTCCGATAATGTTTGACTCGGTGCAAATACAATCGAGTCGCCTGTGTGAACGCCTACTGGATCAAAGTTCTCCATGTTGCAAACAACAATCGCTTCATCTTTCGCATCACGCATGACTTCATACTCAACTTCTTTAAACCCAGCAATGCTTTTTTCAACTAAACATTGAGTGACCGGACTATATTTTAAACCACTCGCTACGATTTCAGCTAAATCTTCACTATTATAAGCGATGCCTCCACCTGTACCACCAAGCGTGTATGCCGGGCGGATAATGACAGGATAGCCACTGTTTCAACAAATTTAACAGCTTCAGCAAGCGTATGAACGATCTCACTTTCTGGCACCGGTTCACCGAGAAGGTTCATCAAGGCGCGAAACTGCTCCCGATCTTCTGCTTGTTCAATTGCATCGAGCTTTGTGCCGAGTAGTTCGATCTCATACTGTTCTAGAACGCCCGCATTTTTCAACTCTAGCGCCATGTTTAAGCCGGTTTGGCCGCCTAGTGTCGGTAACAGGCCATCCGGGCGTTCTTTCCGGATAATTCGGCTCACAAATTCAAGCGTAAGCGGCTCAATGTAAACTCGATCCGCCATCGTTGTATCCGTCATAATCGTTGCTGGATTCGAGTTAATTAAAATAACTTCATAACCTTCTTCTTTTAACGCTTGGCACGCTTGCGTTCCTGCATAATCAAACTCGGCCGCCTGCCCAATCACGATAGGACCTGATCCGATCACTAAAATCTTCTTTAAATCTGTACGTTTTGGCATAATCCCACTCCCCTAGATGTTCTATGCAAGAACTTTTGCTTTCGCTTCTGTCATCATGCGAATAAATCCGTCAAATAAGTAATTGGCATCATGGGGTCCAGGTGAAGCTTCCGGGTGGTATTGCACACTAAACGCTTGTGCATGTTTGTGGCGCAGCCCTTCTACTGTCCCATCATTTACCGCTTCATGAGTCAATTCAAGCTCCGTCCCTTCAAGTGACGACGCATCAACTGTATATCCGTGGTTTTGGGCGGTGATATCAATTCTCCCTGTCGCAATCTCCCGTACAGGATGGTTGGAACCTCGATGCCCAAATGTCAATTTGCTTGTTGTTGCACCACACGCTAAAGCAAGCAGCTGATGACCGAGACAGATACCAAACAATGGTATCTCATCAATCAATTCTTTAACTGTTTGAACAGTTTCTGGTACGTCTTCAGGATTGCCTGGGCCGTTCGACACAAGCACTCCATCTACACCAAGTCGTTTTATCTCGTCAGCACCAGTGGTGTAAGGAACAACAACAACATCGCAGTGGCGCTCAATTAATGATTGGAGAATACCATGCTTCATACCGCAATCAATCAGTGCGACACGCATCCCTTTCCCAGGCACATGATAGGCGGTGTTTACAGATACCTTTGATACTTGGTCGGTCAGTGGTTTGCTGTTTTGCAAACTTGCAGCCACTTCTTCCGGAATGGCATCCATGTCACAAATGCGACCCCGTAAAGTTCCAAATGCACGGATTTTTCTCGTCAGCATACGTGTATCGATTCCAGCAAGACCTGGGATGTTTTTAGCGACAAGCAGGTCATGGAGCGATTCTTGCTCACGCCAATGACTTGGCTCAAGCTCGACCTCACGGACGATAAGGCCAGCAATTGCTGGATTAAGTGATTCAAAATCGTCCCGATTAATGCCGTAGTTTCCAATCAAAGGATATGTTAACATCACAATTTGTCCACAATAAGATGGGTCTGATAAAATCTCTTGATACCCGGTCATCCCTGTATTGAAGACAACTTCGCCGCTCATGACGAGATTAGCGCCAAATCCTTCTCCTTTAAATACCGTTCCGTCTTCAAGTATCAGCTGTTTATGCATTGATGATTCGCTCCTTTTTATAGACGGTTTCCCCTGCTACAATCGTTGTTTGCGGAATGCCTTCGCATGTCCATCCAGCAAAAGGGGTATTTTTGCCTTTCGAGAAAAATGTATTTGGATCAATTGTTTCTTTCGCCGTTAGATCAATGAGTGTGAGATCGGCTTCTTCACCTACTGTTAATGTTCCATAAGGTAGGTTGAATGTTTGCGCCGGCTTTATCGTAAGCCAATCAAGCAATTGTTTAAGGGTAAAGGTACCTGGCTTTACAAGATGTGTATATAAAAGTTGGAAAGCTGTTTCTAATCCAACAATGCCAAATGGCGCCCGTTCAATTGATGTATTTTTTTCTTCTGAAGTATGTGGAGCATGGTCTGTTGCAATAAAATCGATTGTTCCATCAAGCAAGCCAGCAATAAGCGCATCGCGATCATCCTTACCTCTTAATGGCGGGTTCATTTTGTAGTTTGTGTCTTGTCCTTCGATATCGTCTTCACAAAGCAACAAATGGTGCGGCGTCACTTCTGCTGTCACGCGGATACCAGCCTGTTTCGCATCACGGATCACACGAACAGATTCTTTTGTTGACACGTGACAGACATGGTAATGGGCACCCGCCGCTTCCGCGAGTAGAACGTCTCGTGCAATATGAACCGATTCGCAGACAGAAGGAATTCCATTTAAACCTTGTTCAGCTGAGTAGCAGCCTCATGAACAGCTCCACCGTTAATGAGGGAGTTGTCTTCACAATGGCAACTACTGCCATATCAAGTGCTGCAGCTTCCTTCATTGCAGCAAGCATCATGCCCGCTGCTTGAATGCCCACTCCGTCATCTGTAAAAGCAAAAGCTCCTGCCTTTTTTAATGCGGCAAAATCAGTGAGCTCTTTGCCTAATTGACGTGTCGTAATGGATGCATAGGGAAGGACTCGGACCAACCTTTTTCCGCAATTCGAGCTTGCAGGTTGTTCATTTGTTCAGCGTTATCCGGAACTGGACGGGTATTGGGCATTGCAGCAACAGTTGTAAATCCACCACGTGCAGCCGCTTTTGTTCCCGTTTCAATCGTTTCTTTCTTTTCGCCACCTGGTTCACGTAAATGGATATGGACATCTACAAACCCTGGACTAACGAGCATCCCTGTCGCATCAATCCATTTGTTCACTTCTTCTTCGTTTACTTCTTCGCTGATTTTTCCCGCTTTTATATACACATCTTTTTCGGTTTTTTCGCCTTTTTCATCAATAATGAATCCACCCGTTATTTTTATAGCCATTGTCTGTCATCCCCTTTAAATGTTTGTCTTCATGCTTCCAAAGCGCGTTTCAAAACAGCCATCCGCACCGCCACACCATTCGCACTTTGTTTGAATATTCGCGATCTTCTACATTCAACAAGCGTGCTAGCTATTTCCACCCCACGATTAACCGGAGCCGGATGCATAATGATACTATGTGGTCTCATAATTGCCTCTCGCTTTTCCGTTAAACCAAAAGTGGAGTGATAATCTTCTATTGAGAAGAGCTTGGCTCCATCATGACGTTCATGCTGAACACGAAGCATCATAAGGACATCTGATTGTTTAACAGCTTCATCCATTGAAAGATGACGATAGACATGTTTAAAATCGCCCATCCATTCATTTGGTCCAGCAATCCTCACTGTTGCTCCAAGTCTTGAAAGAATATCTGCATTCGATCGCGCCACTCGGCTATGGGTAAGGTCACCAGCAATTGTTACTTGTAATCCCTCGAATGAACCAAACTCTTGCTTCATTGTCAATAAGTCGAGGAGCGATTGAGTTGGGTGGTCCCCGCAGCCATCACCTGCATTGATAACTGGGATCGTTAGACCTTGAAGCTCTTTAAAATAAGCGTCCTGGGAATGACGGATAACAAGAGCATTTGCACCAATTGATTCAAGTGTGCGAGCCGTATCATACAAGCTTTCGCCTTTCTTCGTACTTGAATGATCACAATCAAATTGAAGCATCTCTAAACCCAACCGTTTTTCCGCTACTTCAAAGCTGAACCTTGTTCGTGTACTTGCTTCAAAAAATAAGTTCGCTATAAACGTTTGCCTTGTCGGGCGCCAGCAGCGCCCATTCGCAAATTGTTCTGCTTCAGAAAGCAACTTAGCAACGTCGTCTACATTTAATTCACTCATTGTATGAAGTCCCTTTGGTAGTGCTTTTTCCATTTGTAACCCCATCATCATTTGGCCTCCTTATTTTTAAATGCAAGCCCTAAGATTCACTATCAAACATTTGCTTCTTCCCATAACTGACGCTTCGATTTGGAAGAATTCCATGTAGATTAATCCTATGATTGTTGCAAGTGACATACCAGCAATTTCAAATGTGTCAGAGAAGCGCACGGTCGCACCACCGATACCAATGACTAGAATAATCGATGCAATGACCATATTTCGTTTCTCTCCCATATCAACACTGTTATCAATGAGCATCCTAACTCCTGCTGAAGCAATAATTCCAAAAAGCAGAATCGAGATACCTCCCATTACCGCTTCAGGGATTGAACTTATTAAAGCGGCAATTTTCCCTACGAATGAGAAAGCAACTGCAAGTACAGCTGCACCCCCGACAACAAAGACGCTAAACACTCGCGTAATTGCCACAACTCCTACATTTTCACCGTAAGTCGTATTAGGTGGTCCCCCAATGGAAGCCGCAATCATCGTAGCGAGTCCATCACCCATAACCGTTCGGTGCATGCCTGGTTTTTCGAGAAAGTTTTTACCTGCTACTTTGCTTAATACCATCAACTGTCCCGTATGTTCAGCTAATGTAACGAGTGCGACAGGTGCCATAATGGCAACAATTGCCCAGTTCAAACTCGGTGTGTACGTTACAAACGGTACGAGCAATTCTGGTGATGAGAACCAGGGCGCTTCACGAATTGGGGTAAGATCAATTAATCCTTGCCATAAAGCAAACACATAACCAGCAATCAATCCGAGTAATATCGGGATAAGATTCAAAAACCCTTTGAAGTACATCGTTGCAATAACCGCTACCGCAAGTGTTACACCAGCTGTGGCAATATGCACTAAGCTATAAACCGGCTCTTCTCCAGCTGGTGTTCCTGGAAGATACATCGCATTTCCTATAGCCGTTGTTGCTAAACTTAGACCGATAACCATGATGACTGGACCAACTACGATTGGTGGCAACACTTTTGTAATCCAACTCGTACCTGCCGCCTTAATAATTAGAGCAACAACCCCATAAACCAATCCAGCAAAGAAGCTCCTATCATTGCACCTTCTGTACCGCCTAACCCTTGCGCAGCGATAATTGGGGCAATGAAGGCAAATGAAGATCCGAGGTAAGCTGGAACTTGCCCTTTTGTGACAAGAATAAAAGCGAGAGTTCCAAGACCGCTCGATAAGAGTGCCGTAGCAGGACTCATTTCAACTAAGAATGGTACCAGCACTGTCGCTCCAAACATCGCACATAGATGTTGCAAGCTAAATAATAGCCATTGGTCTGGACGTGGTATTTCTTTAATGCCTAATCTCATTTTGGGTTGACTCATATTCTTTTTTCTCCTTTAGCTTGCTATTTCGTAAAAAAGCCTCCTGATATGGTCAGGAGGCAGCAAGAAAGAAGCGCAGGTGTTGATATGGAATCCATGCGTTTCTATCCTCTTGCTAGCCTCACTGGACTGTGTTTAAAGAGGAACTATACAATTGTAACCGCATCTTTATGATCAACTTCACTGAGCTGAGCAGAAATGCGTTCTTTTTTAGCCGTCGGAACATTTTTTCCTACATAATCTGGGCGGATCGGTAATTCTCTATGACCACGATCAACCAAGACTGCAAGTTGAATTAATGAAGGTCGACCAAGATCCATTAATGCATCAAGAGCGGCTCTTACTGTACGACCTGTATATAACACATCATCAACAAGAATCACGGTTCGACCATTGATATCCGCAGATATGTCTGTTCCTTGTAAAATCGGGTCAAGGTCATCCGTTTTTGGTGTTAAATCGTCACGGTAAAGAGTAATGTCCACTTCGCCTACTGGAACTGTTTCTCCTTCAATTTCCTTAATTCTCATTGCTAACCTATTCGCTAAGTAAATTCCCCTTGTTTTAATTCCAACAAGAATACAGTTCTCAACGCCCTTGTTTCGTTCAATGACTTCGTGGGACATCCGGGTAATCGCCCGGCGGATCGCATCTTCATCTAAAATGAGCCTGGACAATTCGATTCCTCCTAACAAAAAATCCCCTGCTGTCCTATAAGAGGGCAGAGGGGATCCTAGGCATACTTATCCTATCACCGGCTCCTTGACAGCCTCACTGGACCGCTCTTAAAGGACGCTTTCTATTGTTTATTATTATGCCAAAGGTTTGTAACAAAGTCAATGTCTATCTCTTAATTCCTTTAATAGATCTTCCATCTCTGTTGGAATCGGCGCATGGAAACGCATTGCTTCTCCTGTACGTGGGTGAGTAAAACCAAGCGTTTCCGCATGTAAAGCTTGACCGGCAATCGCCAATGTTTTCTTAGGTCCGTACTTCGGGTCACCGGCAATTGGATGATCAATATAATCAAAATGAACTCGAATTTGGTGAGTGCGCCCTGTTTCTAGCTCACACGTCACATAACTATACTGATCAAATGTTTCTTCAAGAATAAAATGTGTGATCGCAGGACGACTATTCACATGTGTGACGGCCATCTTTTGACGATCCTTTTGATCACGACCGATTGGCGCATCAATTGTTCCTTTTGAGTGGGTAATGACACCATGAACAATCGCTTTATACTGTCTTTCTGTTGTTTTCGCTTTTAACTCATTAGAAAGATGCTCATGTGCAAGGTCATTTTTAGCAGCCATTAGCAAGCCAGACGTGTCTTTATCAATGCGGTGCACAATGCCTGGACGAACCGTTCCGTTAATCCCTGATAAGTCTTTGCAATGATATAAAAGTGCATTAACTAATGTTCCACTGTAATGCCCTGGCGCGGGGTGAACGACCATTCCCCTTGGTTTATTAACAACAATAACATCTTCATCCTCATAAACTACGTCAAGGGGAATATGCTCTGGCTCAATATTGACTTCTTCTGGCTCTGGTTCAATCAATTCAATACGATCGCCCGTTTGTACTTTATGGTTTGCTTTAATTTGAGAGCCATTCACTTGTACTGCACCATCTTGAATCCAGCGCTGTACATGGGTCCGCGATGCTTGCCCGTGCAAATCAACAACAAGCTTATCAATTCTCGCGTTGTGGTTCTCTTCTGTTATTACCCATGTTTGCATTTATTTACTGCCCCTTTTTTCTTTTCTTGATTCCATAATCAAGTTAATTATAAATAAACCGACGCCAATCGTTAGCGCTGAATCGGCAATATTAAAGATCGGAAAGTTACCAAATGTGTCAATAAAATCAACAACTTCCTGCCGTAACACACGATCAATGAAGTTGCCGATCGCCCCACCTAAAACAAAACCAAGTGCCCATTTTAGCAACGTATGATTTTTTGCTTCCGTTTGAATCAAATAAATAAGAACCCCAACATCACAATTGTAACGACATAAAAAAACCACATTTGCCCCTGAAGAATGCCAAATGCTGCGCCGCTATTGCGATGGGAGAGAATGTAAAACACATTTTCAATGACTGTTATACGTTCGCCAAGCTCCATGTTTTGTACTACAAGCCATTTTGTCCATTGATCGAGCGCAATAATAATAAGCGCAATTATGTATGCCATTCACTAATCCCCCAGTCCCTTATAGGCTAAGTGTAGCATATTTCCGTTAAAAAGTCCCTGCCTCCTCTTGCAAATTCAAGTAGAAAAAACGCCCTATTGACGGACGTTATTTTCTACTCTGGCGATAGGCTCTATAATGTTCATTTTGCTGAATATCTACGCTCTCTGGACCATGATAGCCGTCAATTCCAGTTGAGAGAAAACCTTCATAATCTTCAACTCCATTTGCCCCGTAAAGATCTGTATCCCCTGTCTCTTCATCATACTCAACTGAGGTATCATTAAAACGAGCAACCATTTGATAAGCATCTTCTCCATCAAATTCTGTTTCACCATCTGCGTGATCCTTATTTGATGGGGTAAACCCTCTTAATACATCTTCTTCAACTGGTCGATACTCTTCAAACGGTCTGCTTTCTTCAACAATCGTACGTGCTGTCGGAAACGCTTGTAGCGCTCAAACGGGATTGGTTTGCCTGTTTTTTCACATATCCCATACGTTCCATTCACAATTTTATTCAACGCATGCTCTACTTCATGTAATTCCTCTTCTATATGCTGATGAATTGCGGCATCCTTTTCTCTGTCAAATAAGTCGGTTGCATTATCAGCAGGATGATTATCGTATTCAGACAATTCTTGTGTATTGTGATCTATGTCTGTTTTGTTAATATGATCAAGCAGTTCTTCTTTGCGAAGTTCTAATGTTTGTTTCGCGTCCCTTATATACTTATCCATGAGCTTTATCCCCTTTCCTCTTTCTTTAGCTTTTCCTAAAAAAAACGATTGCCCCATGTAAATGTAACCAAAAAAAGGCCAGCGATTAATCGCTGGCCTTTTGCTATTTTATTCGACATCTGCATAATGGTTGCTAACTGTTTCGGCACAGTTCGAACATAACGACGGATGATCTTCTTGTTCTCCAACTGTTTCTGAAACTTGCCAACAACGGTCACATGTTTCACCTTCCGCTTTTTCAACCAGAACAGCTATTTCTTCAAATACTTGCGCCTCGCTAGGAACTTCTTCTATAGCAGATGCAATTCGTACATTTGAAACAATAAAGAGCTTACTTAAGTTTTCAGTTCCTTCAAGCAGTTCTCTCGTCTGTTCATCCGGGTAAAGAGTTAGCGAAGATTGTAAGGACTTACCAATTACTTTTTCGTTTCGAGCTACTTCCAACGCTTTTAAAACTTCATCACGGACACTCATAAACGCATTCCAGTGTGCTTTCAAGCCATCAAAATCACCTTGTTCAATAGCTGTAGGCATATCAGTTAGTTGCACACTTTCTTCTGATTGACCAGGCAAGTTTTCCCATACTTCATCGGCAGTGTGTGGCAAAATTGGAGCAATCAATTTTGTAAGGGATAAAAGAACCTCATACATAACGGTTTGAAATTCTCTTCTCTCGGGATGATCTGCATGCTCGATGTAAAGCGTATCTTTGGAAATATCCATATAAAACGAGCTTAACTCAACCGTACAGAAATTACGAAAATTATTATAAACGTTCAGGAACTGATACGATTTATAGTCTTCGTGAATTCTGTTGGTTAACTCATTTAATTTCACCATCATAAATTTATGCACACCTTGAAGATCCTCATGTTTAACCGCATTTGTTTCAGGATCAAAATCATGCAAATTACCAAGCAAAAAGCGGAATGTGTTACGAATCTTCCGGTACGTTTCAGCAACTTGTTTTAGAATTGGATCAGAAACACGGCTGTCTGCCTGATAGTCAACGGACGCAACCCATAAGCGTAAAATATCGGCACCAAGTTGTTTCATGACATCATTAGGCACAACGATATTTCCGAGAGATTTACTCATTTTTTTACCTTCGCCATCCATAACAAACCCATGGCTAAGCACTCCTTTATACGGAGCAATTCCATTAATCGCTACAGAAGTCGTTAAAGAAGAATTGAACCATCCTCGATATTGGTCACTTCCTTCAAAATAAAGATCAGCTGGATGAACCAGATCGTCTCGTTCTTTTAAAACTCCTTGATGAGAAGAACCAGAGTCAAACCAAACATCCATGATATCCGTTTCTTTTGTAAATACCCCATTAGGCTATGAGCTGAAGTAAACCCATCAGGTAATAAATCCTTCGCTTCACGCTCAAACCAAATGTTTGATCCATGTTCACGGAATAGATTTGATACATGAGAAATGGTTTCTTCTGTTAGAATTTCCGTTCCATCTTCCGCGTAAAACACAGGGATTGGCACGCCCCAAGCACGCTGGCGAGAAATACACCAGTCTCCACGATCGCGAACCATATTATGCAAGCGTGTTTCGCCCCATGCAGGAACCCACTCCGTTTTGCGAACTGCTTCTAAAAGGTCCTCCCGAATATCAGCTATTGAAGCAAACCATTGTGCTGTTGCTCGGAAAATAACTGGTTTTTTCGTACGCCAGTCGTGGGGATAAGAGTGCGTAATAAAGGATAACTTCAACAACGCCCCTGCCTCTTCAAGCATTTCGGACACTTTTTTGTTAATATTATCGTAGAATTCTCCTTCGAAACCAGGTGCTTCACTTGTCATAACACCTTTATCATCTACGGGACAAAGAACATCCAACCCATATTTCTGACCAATGATAAAGTCATCTTCACCATGCCCCGGTGCTGTATGAACACAACCCGTCCCAGCGTCGAGCGTAACATGTTCACCATTCATAATAAGTGAGTCACGTTCATAAAAAGGGTGACGTGCAACAATATGCTCTAATTCACTCCCTTTTACTGTTTTTGTAACAACAGCGTCGTCCCACTCAAGTGTTGTCTTCACTTCATCAAATAAGCCACTTGCGACTACAAGAGATCGTCCGCCAGTTTTTACAACGCTATATTCCAAATCAGGGTGAACAGAAATCCCTAAATTGGCAGGGAGCGTCCAAGGTGTCGTTGTCCAAATAACAAACGCATCATCTTCTGATAAGACACCCTTGCCATCAATTACTTTAAATGCGACATAGATTGAGCCAGATCGTTTATCATGGTATTCAATTTCAGCTTCTGCAAGTGCTGATTCAGACGAAGGCGACCAATAAACAGGTTTTTTACCTTTGTAAATAAACCCTTTTTTAGCATATCCCCAAACACTTTAATTTGCTCGGCTTCGAATTCTTTTTCCAGCGTGATGTAAGGATTCCACCAGTCTCCTCTAACACCAAGACGCATGAACTGTTCCCGCTGCCGACTTACTTGATCAAGAGCATACTCTTCACATAGCTTGCGAAATTCGGCAACGCTCATCTTTTTACGGTCAATTTTTTTCTTTTTTGTTAAAGCAGTCTCAATCGGTAAACCATGTGTATCCCAGCCTGGCACGTACGGGGCATGAAACCCTGTCATTGATTTATAACGAACAATAAAATCCTTAATAATTTTATTCAACGCATGACCCATATGAATATCGCCATTTGCATATGGTGGCCCGTCATGTAAAACAAAATGAGGTCTTCCTTTTGTTCGGTCTTGAACCTTTTTGTACATGTCTTGCTGTTCCCAATTTTCTTGCCGTTTAGGCTCACTGTTTGGTAAATTACCTCGCATAGGGAACGCGGTCTTCGGCATTAATAACGTTTTTTTTGTAATCCATCGCTTTTGCTCCTTTTTTTCGTCAAAAACAAAAAACTTCCTCCATCCCAACAAGGACGAGAAAGTTTTCCCGCGGTACCACCCTAATGGAAGACAGGACTTCCACTCTTATCTGGTAACGCAGATGACGCGCCGCAAGCTACTTCATTCGCAAACGGAACTAAAGGGTGATTCATAATGAACGATGCAACCAGGCTCTCACCGTCCCTGGATCGCTAGATACATCATGCCGTTCATTAACAGTCCCTCTCAATGTTTTTAACGTTCATTTATGGTCTTTCTATTATAGCAGTATGAAGACGAAATGCAACAAACTCTATAGGTCTATGCCTTTTCCTGCTCCTGCTCTTGCTGCTCTTTAAACAATTCTTCTTCATCAACTCTTCACTACCGGCAAACTGCTCCCAATCATCCGTTTGCAGCATTTCCATTTGTGCTTCAATTAACATTTTAAAGCGCATTTTGTAAACGGAAGCTTGCTTCTTCAGTTCTTCCATTTCCATCATTACTTTACGTGATTTCGTTAACGCTTCATTGACAATGCGATTAGCATTTTTCTCGGATTCTTTAATAATTAGCTGAGCTTCTTTTTGTGCGTTACCGCGAAGGTCATCCGCAGCTTCTTGCGCAACAAGAATTGATTTGTTTAAGGTCTCTTCAATGTTATTGAAATGAGCTAGCTTTTCATCTAATGTATTTACTTGCTCAAATAAGTCTTTTTTCTCACGCAAAACTGCCTCATAATCCTTGATCACTTGATCAAGAAATTCGTTCACTTCATCCTCATCATATCCGCGGAAAGAGCGGGTAAATTCCTTATTGTGAATATCTAACGGCGTTAAAGGCAACGCGGCCACCTCCATACATACTGATTGTTCACTATCTTTAATTCGACATCGTCTTCAACTATCCTGCCAATAACAAGGCAAATCAACAAATTTCGCGGCTTATTTGCATGAATACTTTGGTACGGGAACCCATACTCTTAAATACTTATTGCTTTCTTCCAAGCAACAACCGAATTTTGTCTTTTTTTGTAACACCTTCTTGGCTTAATACTTTGCCTCTTCCAGAACCTCGTACTGATAAATAATCGCCAACATTAACCCGAAAAGCAGTATTGTCTACAGATCTCCAATTCACTTTTACAATTCCTTTTTCAATTGCCTCTGCTGCTTTTGACCGGGACAATCCATATAACGCAGCTATGACTGAATCAAGCCTCATCGATGAAACAAGCGATTGTATTTCATGCCATTGCTCATTTTCAAGATTGAGCGTTTCCACTTGCTCAAAGGCAACCGAAGCCTTGCCCACTTGTTCGAGCGACATGCGGACAAAAGTCTCTGCTTCCTTTGTACAAGCAAATGAAAATGAATCATCATTAACGGAAATATCACCAAACTTTTCTCTTTTCAGTCCCGTATTCATCAATGCACCTAAACATCACGATGACTAATTGATACAAACTTGCTTGAGTAAGGCGCTCTTAACAAGGTAATCTCCCAATCAACAGGCTCCGCTGATAAGTAAGATGGTCGCAGAGCAGCCCGCTTCCGTTCGCAACCGTCTGCGCCTCCAAAAAAATGGAGGTCACAGTCATCATCTTTACCAATAATCGAAACGACAATATCTTGTTGGCGTGGATCAAGGAAGTCGGTCAACTCTTCTTGATGAAAGTGGACTACCTGCTCATACAAACCTTTTATTTGATCAATAAACGGACGTTCTTCTGGTCGGAAATGTTCATACATCGTTTCTACCTACAACCATGAGAGAACCATATTATGCAATCCATCTAACCCCATTGTCGCAAATCGAAGGACCATAATGGCTACGATTGGGGAAAGGTCAATCATCCCTAGTGGAGGAATGAAACTACGAAACATTTCCAAGTAAGGCTCAACTACTCTGCCAAGAATTTGACCAAATGTAGAATCTCTGCCACCAATCCATGACATTATGATGTAAATAAAAATCGCAATGAAATATAAAGTGGCTGCATTTTTATCAGATAAAAAAGAAAATCAACTAATTGTTCCATTTATTATAGGTTCACCTACTTTCACACACTGACTACCTGTTTTATTGATTCATTAAATCGCTGATGGAACCGGTAATCTCTACATTATCAGGCGTACAGAGAAAAATACTTGGCCCTAGCTTTTGAATGTCTCCACCAATAGCATAAACGGTTCCGCTTAAAAAATCTACTACCCTTAAGGCATGTCCATTTTCAATTTGCAGCAAATTAATGACAACAGCCTTACGCCTTTTTAAGTGATCGGCTATTTCTTGAACTTCATCATAGGACTTTGGTTCGACTAAGATCATTTTCGCATTTTTCTGCACACTTTTTAACTGGACGACATTTTGTGATTGGTCTTTTGACGCCAATCCTTCATCTCGCACTGAATCGCTCTCCTTCGTTTGTGACGGCTCTTCTACAAACCGTTCCACTTCTTCGACATGGTCCTCTAGATTAAAGTACTGTTTGAACTTCGACTTAAAGCCCATTGTCTTCCTCCCATCAAGACGTATGCTCATTACCGACGAGCATTGTGCCAATTCGGATGAACGTTGCTCCTTCTTCAATTGCAACTTCAAAATCATTTGACATCCCCATTGACAATTCCGTACACGGTGCATGGTGCCAATTCTTTGCCGCAATTTCGTCTCGGAGTACCCTAAGTCGTTTAAAAACAAGTCTTGTCCGCTCAGGATCTTCCTCATAAGGAGCCATTGTCATGAGTCCAACAACTTCAATCGCCGAGTAAGGAGCAAGCGCCTCTATGAAAGCAATTGTCTCCTCTGGTTTTAATCCGCTTTTGGACTCTTCTCCAGACACATTAACTTGGATAAAACATTTTATTGGCGTTTTTCCCTTTAATCTTTTCTGTAACTCTTTGGCCAGACTCATTCGCTCAAGGGAATGGATGTATGAGAAAGACTCGACGATATGCTTCGCTTTTTTTGATTGCAAAGAACCAATAAAATGCCAGATTGCGTGATCGCCTATTGCTGCGGTTTTATCACGTGCGCCTTCTACTCTATTTTCACCTAAATGATTTACACCGGCTTCAATTGCTTGTTTCGCTGTATCATTTGAAACATATTTTGTTACGGCAACCACTTTTACACTAGCGGGATCTCTACCGCTCTTTTCACACGCGGTCCGAATTCGTTCATTCAAACGCGCCGCATTCTCTAAAACGTTTGCTCGTTGCATTTTTGATTCACCCTTTTTTAAACCCGATTGCACTCATCATTCTTCCAGTCATTCCTTGTGCTTGGCGATGTGAAAAAAAAGCTTCTTCCTTAAACGTGCACATGCCAGACATATGTATCTGTTCAGCTCTCAAGCCAACCTTTAACAATAACAACTGATTAAGTTTAGGTAAATCAAGCATGTAATGTCCAGGTCTAGAGCTTTCATATGGTTTTTCTTCACCAGCTGGAAGTACTCGATCTACTTGCTCAATAATAGGCTCATTAACTTCGTAGTGTTGCTGAGATATGCTTGGTCCAATTAATACATGGATATCGCTCACCTTAATCTGATGGTTTCGTAGCCATAAATCTACAAGTTTGGGGCCTATTTGTTTGACAGTCCCTTGCCACCCAGCATGGCATAAACCAATGTATTGTGCATTTTTTGCAACAAAATAAAGAGGCACACAATCAGCGTATAAACTAGTCAACAAAATCCCTGCTTCTGTTGTGTAAAGACCATCTGATTGTTTTATGGCACTATCTAAATTGGCCGCTCCTCTTCCGACGTCTCGGCTAGTCACTTCTACGATTGTAGAGCTGTGGACTTGTTCAGACCCAACCCATTGATCAAGAGGAAACTCGATATCCTTAGCAACTAGTTGGCGGTTTTGTTGAACATTGTCCTGTTCATCACCAACATGAAAACCCATATTTAATGAACTGTATGATAGCTTACTTGTACCGCCGTGCTTAGTGGTAAAACCAGCAAACAGGTTTGGGATTAGCGATGAAAAAGCAACCGCCTCCAGCACTCTTTCGGAACGCTTTTCCCATTGTGTGTTGTTCATACGGCTTCCTCCTGTTTGCTAACATTCATTTGTTCTTCATTTTATCATAAGAACCACTAGAGAAGAAATAATTTCAATGGTCTCGTTTAGCTTTTCTTCCGTGCCATCGTCGAAGGTTCTTGAAATTGAGCAGCGTTATAACGCTCAGGTAGTTCAACTAAAATAACATCAGACCCTATTTTTAATATATTCTTCCAAGGAATAATCACTTCCTGATGATCTCGTTGACCAAGCAACTGCATCACTTTCCCGCTACTTGCGATAATAATTGCTTCTATTTTTCCGGTTTCAAGATTGATGTCCAAGTCATTCAAATGACCTAAGCGTTTTCCATTGTCCATATTCACAATATCCTTTGACGACAATTCCGATATTTTTATCATTCGATTCCCTCCCCATTAATGCTTGATTATCTATTCTATGCTTATCCATTTAAGGATTATGTTAATGAAAAAAAGCTTGCGCCAACTAAGGTTGACGCAAGCTTCTTAAGACTCAATATGCTTATTCATTTGTTGAATTGCCCCTTTTTCGAGCCTCGACACTTGTGCTTGTGAAATACCTATTTCATCAGCAACTTCCATCTGTGTTTTCCCTTGAAAAAAGCGCATATTTAATATCGTCTTTTCACGATCATTTAATCGAATCATTGCTTCTTTTAAAGCAATCTCTTCAATCCAATTTACATCTTTATTTCGTTCATCACTAATTTGATCCATTACAAAAATCGGATCTCCACCATCATTATAAATCGGTTCAAATAAAGAGACTGGATCTTGTATCGCATCTAAAGCGAAGACAATATCTTCTTTTGGAACTTCTAACACAGCCGCAATTTCTTGAACGGTCGGTTCTTTCTCTCTTTTTTTCTCTGCCATCATTTGGTCACGAACTTGCAGGGCTTTATATGCAATATCCCTTAATGAACGAGAAACCCTAATTGGATTATTATCGCGTAAATACCTTCTAATTTCCCCAATGATCATTGGCACTGCATAAGTAGAAAATTTGACATTTTGCCCCAAATCGAAATTATCGATCGACTTCATCAGTCCGATACAACCAACTTGAAACAAATCATCTACGTTTTCGCCGCGGTTATTAAACCGTTGAATCACGCTTAATACAAGTCTTAAATTGCCATTTACCAACGTCTCTCTAGCTGGCTCATAGCCCGATTGCAACTGCGCAAACAACTCACGCATCTCAAGATTTTTAAGAACTGGCAGCTTCGATGTATCCACGCCGCAGATTTCTACTTTATTTCGAGTCAAATTCTTTACCCCCTAGACGGAAGATGATGTCAAAAAAAGTATCTCCCTGGGAAATTAAAAATATGCACTCGCAAAAGTGAGTAAAAAAGAGAATTATTGATTGAGCATTGTTGCGGCACAGTTTTTGGACTGAAAAATTTTTCTAGAAAAAAGAAAGAGACCAAGTCTCTTTCCTACACCATTTTATTAAATTCCTTTTGCAATCGCTTGATAATGCGCTTTTCAAGCCTAGAAATATAGGATTGAGAAATACCTAACATATCTGCAACATCTTTTTGCGTTTTTTTCTTCTGAACCAGCTAAACCAAATCGAAGCTCCATAATCTGCTTTTCCCTGCTAGAGAGCGTGTGTAACGCTTTAACAAGCAATCGTCTGTCAACGCGTTCTTCAATTCCCTTCGTAATAATATCTTCATCGGTACCTAGTACATCCGATAACAACAACTCGTTCCCATCCCAATCAATGTTTAATGGTTCATCAAAGGATACTTCTGATCTTGTTTTATTATTACGACGTAAGTACATGAGAATTTCATTTTCGATACACCGTGAAGCGTACGTAGCCAATTTAATTTTTTTCTCTGGGTTAAAAGTGTTCACAGCTTTAATTAAACCGATCGTGCCAATGCTGATCAAATCTTCGATGTTAATACCAGTGTTCTCAAACTTGCGCGCTATGTATACAACAAGACGTAAATTACGTTCAATTAACATTGAACGTACAGCCTTGTCTCCACTCGGCAGTTTTGAAAGTAATTCCGCTTCTTCTTCTTTTGATAATGGCGGGGGTAGAGCTTCACTCCCACCAATATAATAAATTTCATCCGCTTTTAAGCCCAATTTTTGAAGTATCCGATTGATAAATAGACGCCATTTCATTTTGATCATCGATGTATCCTCCTTTTTTAGCTTGCCGATTGCACAACAAGTTGCGGGTGAACAATACACTGATATTCTTCATCGGCTGATAGTGTATGTGCAAATAATCCGATAAGCACATGAGATGTTTCAAAAGTTTCACCATCATAGTGAATACGAACTCGGTCCGGTTTTAAGGCAGCCATAAAGGGGTCTCCTTGGCCAACCGCTTTAAAAGGCACAATCCGAACACGTTTCATCAACAGTGAAGGGTTTTCTTCTGTCGTTAATTCTACAACTGCATCAACTTCTTTTTGTCCAAATGCACAATAAAACATCGATGCTTCAGCAACCATAACAGGTGTTTTTGTAATTGGATCTTTCAATTGATTTCCTGTATCAACCAAACCCCACATCAAGAAATGCTCTCCTTCAATCCAAATTTCCACTTCTGCTAACTGAT
>BAXC01000059.1 GCA_001310375.1 Bacillus sp. JCM 19041
CAGAAGCAGCAATATGATTTTCTTTCAGCATGATTGCGTCATCAAGACCAAATCGATGGTTTTTACCACCGCCAATTTGTACGGCTCGTTTATCAAACATTCGTAAACCAGGCATCGTTTTTCTTGTGTCACAAATCTGGATCGAATCATCGTTTAATGTAGTTATCGCTTGGTCAGTTAAAGTAGCAATTCCACACATTCTTTGTAACAAATTGAGTAACACGCGTTCGCCGGCTAACAATACATCCGTTCGTCCTTTTAAAAAGCAAAGTGATTGACCGTAAGTAACCCTGTCACCATCGGTAACCATACAATTTACTTCAACCGATTCATCCAGTAACCGGTACAATTGCGATACCACTTCTGCTCCTGCAAAAATGCCTGTATCCTTTGCATTAATGACCATTGTAGTTTCCTGTCTCTCTTTCAAAAACAAGGTTTCACCAGCTCGGTCCCCGTAGCCAATGTCTTCAATCAAAAAAGCACGAATTGCATCAGTTAACTTCAGCACGTTCATAAGTGCCCTCTCCTCTTTTATGTTTTTTTTGAAAAAGCACTGATCGACCTTGCCAATCATGTGACATACTCGGGTAATCAACCTCCTGTGTGTACCTCTTGTTTCTTTTCTAGTACAAGCAGCCTTCGTAATCAGAAGGGCAAGTTCATACAAACACCGGTCCTCAAAATGTTCTTGATACCTAGTCGGCTTATCACGAAACGATTGCAGCCACTGTTCCATCTCCAGAAGACCTTCTTCTGATCGCTCAATACCAACAAACTGACTCATTTTATCTTGCAATTCTTCTCGAGTGGGCAACATATGGACCGGCTTCTGGTTGATATCTTTTTTTAAATATGATTGTTTTAATGCAGTATCGCTGCGTTTCGCCCCTATATGAGCCGCAGCAACTTTCGCAAAATGTAATGCTTCTAATAATGAGTTACTTGCAAGTCGGTTCGCACCGTGGACACCTGTACACGCCACCTCTCCAATTGCATAAAGTCCACCTACAGAGGTCTCGCCGCTATATGAGGTTTCTACCCCTCCGCACATAAAGTGAGCGCCAGGTTCTACTGGAATATATTCGACCGCAGGATCAATACCAGCTTGTGTACAAGATAAATGAATGAAGGGGAATCGCTTCGCAAAAAAAGGCATATGCGTTGCATTTAGAAAAACGTCTTCTCCTCTACTTATTGCTTGATTCATTACTGCTGATACAATGTCTCGAGCTTCGAGGTCTTGCTTGGAATATTGCGACATCAGACGGTTTCCTGCTTTATTTACTAAATGAGCCCTTCTCCTCTCACAGCCTCACTAATAAGCCCACCACCATCCGCTTTTAATACAGTTGGATGAAATTGGATGAATTCAAGATCTTTTAATACAGCGCCGGCTTGGTAAGCCAAATACAGTCCGTCCCCTGTCGCCCTGCTGTATTGGTAGTACAACGGTATAATTGCCCAGCTCCACCACTAGCAAGCACAACGGCATCTGCATGCATAAAACATCCATTAGCTATGATCCCTTGTACTTTATTTTGATTTACAACGATTTCCGTCACAAGTTGTTCATCTAATTGAACAACTCTCCCGTCAACTACTTGTTGCAATACCTCCACAATTGCTTTACCTGTTTGATCTTTTAAGGCATGCAAAATCCTCCGCTTACTATGTGCACCTTCATTAGCCAGCACATAACCTCCTTTGGTCTTCTCAAAAGGTACACCTAGTTCAACAAGCTCATCAATGAGATAAGGAGCATGATTAACCATTTCTCTAACACGACTTCTATGATTAAAAAAACTTCCCGCCGCCAACGTGTCTGCAAGATGAGCTTTAGGATGGTCCTCTTTATCTACTGCTGCCGCAATCCCTCCTTGGGCGAGAGCAGAGTTGCTCTCGATCCATGAATTCTTTGTGATTATTGTCACATTTGCAACATCAGCTAATTGATGAGCAGCCATTAAGCCCGCTGCTCCTGTTCCAATAATAATGATTGATAAGGATTGTTTCATAAACTCACTCGCTTTACACTTGTCTTGTCACCTATATTTACATAAACTAATAGAAAATACAACTATAGATTGGAGACCATTATGCTTTATTTTGATTACAGCTCAACCACGCCGATATCCAATCAATGTTTGTCTACTTATTGTTCATATGCAAAACAAACTTTCGCAAACACAAATACCTCCATACTTTTGGGTTGGAGGCGGCAACAAACCTTGAATCGATGCGTACTCAATTTTCATCATTGATCGGTTTAAAAAAAGATGAAATTTATTTTACTGGATCGGGCTCTGAAGCTAATTTTTTAGCAATTGTCTCACTGGCCCTTGCATACAAACGAAAGGGACAACACATTATTTCTACCAAAACGGAACACCCTTCCGTCCTTAATGCACTATCTTATTTAGAAAAGCACGGATATCGCATTACATACATTCCCGTTACGCATGAAGGAACTGTTACTACAGATGCGCTTCAGGCTTCTATTAAACCCGATACGATTTTATGTACGATTGCAGCAGCCTCTAGTGAAATCGGTACGATTCAACCTATGGTCGAGCTTAGTACAATCTTACGCAAGCATGATATACTATTTCATAGTGATTGTATCCAAGCGTTAGCAAAGGTGCCAATTGATTACACACTACTGGATGCAGCGAGTTTTTCTGCCCATAAATTATATGCTCCTAAAGGAACAGGGGCCGCATTTATTTCAAATCGATTGTTTTTCGAACCTTTTTATGAAGACGCCCGCCATGAAAAAGGTTTTCGTCCAGGAACCGTTGATTTACCCGCCATTGCATCATTTACAATTGGATTAAAACATGCCATTCAAGTGCAAGACTTACTAATGGAAGATTATCGAAGTATAGGCAAAAGTATATTCGAGATTAACAAAAACTGGAAAATTCACCTTGATTGGTGCCATTGAAAACCGACTGCCTTTCCATATTGGTTTGCTCGTTCACGGATGGAGTGGTCAACAATTTATGCTTGAATGTGACCGGGCGGGAATCGCTATAGCGGTTGGCTCTGCTTGTAGGGCCGGTCAAACAAACATCCCTGAATCGTTAACAGCTATTGGTTTGAACTTAGAAAAAGCTGATCAATATGTACGCCTTTCTTTCGGAGAACCAACAACCGAAAACGAAGTAGACTTTTTAATTGAAAACTTAATAAAAATTGCTTGTAGGTGATTATAATGACTGAGAAATTAATAGCAGATGAAAGACGAAACGCGATCATAAGATGGCTATCTGAAGAACATTCACCGATAACAGGGAGTGAATTAGCAAAACGCTCTGGAGTAAGTAGGCAAGTAATCGTACAAGACATGTCCATACTTAAAGCAAAAGGAGAGCCTATTTTCGCAACCGCCCAAGGTTATCTTTATTTTTCTCAAGAAAAAAAAGCAAGAGTGCAACGTCTTATTGCCGTCCAACACAAACCAGATGAAACAGCAGACGAACTATACACCTTCGTTGATTGCGGCCTAACTGTAGTGAATGTCTCGATTGAACACGCGATTTACGGAGAGTTAACGGGTTCTATGCATGTTTCAAATCGGCAAGAAGTCGATCGCTTTTGTTCCCACCTACAGCGTACAAATGCAAATTTGTTGTCAGAATTAACGAATGGTGTACATTTGCATTTAGTAGAAGGTGATCACAATAACCAGATTGAATCAGCAATTAAAGAACTGGACAAAAAAGGATATTTATTAAAAGGAGAGTAGACCTAATGGTCTACTCTCCTTATTGTTTTAGCACAGATATAGGTTGATCACTATATAATGCATAACTTCCCAATACTTCTACTTTGCAGCCAAGTGCATTTAACTCTGCAATCGCTCCAGGCATCAAAACATCATCCATGAGTTGGTCGACCTCAATAATAAAAAAGTAATTCCCAAGCCTGTTTTTGTTGGGCGAGACTCGATTTTAGATAAATTAAGTTTACGCCACGCAAATGCGGATAATACTTGGTGCAGAGCCCCTGTAAAATCGGATGGTAAAGTTACCATTAAGGTAGTTTTATTACCTAGATGGCTTGGCCCGCTTATGCGCAATACTTCTTCTGGTTTTGCTGTTAGGACGATAAAACGAGTTTGATTTTGATCGTAATCATGAATATTGTCAACTGCAATTTGTAATCCATATGTTCTCGCTGCTTGTTCATTTGCAATCACACATGCATTTTCATTCGGATGTTGCGACAGCCACGCCGCTGCTTGTCCAGTCGAATCGGCATATTCAATTTCAATATCCGGATAATGCCTTTGTAAATAGTGGTGGCATTGAGCAATTGCTTGAGGATGGGAAATTACTTTTTTAGGAACAAACTCCTTCGCATTTTTCGCCGGTGACATCAACAAATGTTGGGCAATCCGGATAGACATACTCGCAACAATTGGCATCGGTTTTTGATGAATAAAATAATCAAGTGTTACATTGACTGTACCTTCAATTGCATTTTCGATCGGAACAACCGCATAATCAATCGCCTTTTCGAATGCAAGATCAATTACTTTTGGAATCGTCTTTAATGGAATCAATTCTTCTTCTGGAAATAATGCTTTAGCTGCAATCTCCGTAAATGTGCCTCTCGGGCCTAAATATCCAACTTTCCTCAAAAATAACGCATCCTTTCTACGAACCAGATCCAACCATTTCAACTCGGTCCACGGCTTCTAACGCTTCCATTCGTTCAAATAACTCATTTAAGTCAATTTCGATTGGAGCTGTGTCAACTGATAACGTAATATTCGCCCGCCCTTGCAGCGGTATCGTTTGATTAATTGTTAGAATGTTCGCTCCTGTTTGCGCGACTATATTTAACAACTGTGACAATGTCCCCGATTTATCTTCAAGATTAATCGACAATGTAATAATTCTCTCTTTAGCTATCGCATGGAATGGAAAGATGCCATCTTTATATTTATAAAAAGCACTTCGACTTAACCCTACACGATGAACAGCTTCATTGATTTTTTTTGATTTTCCGGTTGATAACAGCGCTTTTGCTTCTAATGTTCGCTGCATCGCATCAGTGAGCATATCTTCTCGAACAAGAAAAAACTGCTTTTTTGACAACGTATGGCACCTCCTTTACCCGTACATTACACGTATACATGTACCTATTTGCCTTACATTTGTTTAACCTTATTTTAATGAATTAATCGAATCTGTTTTTTCATGACAATAACCAGTACAGTAATTAACTGACTGGCTATGCATTTATCTATCCTTATTCAATAAACTCAAATTCAAATTTCATAACACGAACAAGGTCTCCATCTTTGGCGCCCCGTTCTCTTAACGCAGCATCAACACCCATATGACGTAATTTCCTTGCAAATCGACGGACGATTCATCTCTCGAGAAATCCGTCATTTTAAACACACGCTCAAGTTCTGCACCGGCTAATTCATAAACGCCATCATCCGCTCTTGTAATGATAAAAGGATCGACTGGCGCTTCATGTTTATAGATAACGCGCGCTTCTTCATCCGATTCTTCATCATATAGAGGAAACTCCGGTGCTTGTTCAAGTTCATCCGCAATCGCTAGTAGCAATTCACGTACACCCTCTTTTGTTAAAGCAGAGATTGGGAAAATAACAGCTTCTTCACCAACAGCCGCTTTAAATTTGCTCAGGTTGTCAAGCGAGTCAGGCATGTCCATTTTATTGGCAACAATAATTTGCGGTCGTTCTGTTAATCGGTAATTATATTGCGCAAGTTCATCGTTAATTTTATTATAGTCCTCAATCGGGTCACGCCCTTCTAATGCTGACATATCCACCACGTGAACAATCACACGTGTTCTTTCAATATGACGCAAAAACTGGTGACCTAAGCCAATGCCTTCATGGGCTCCTTCAATCAACCAGGTAGATCAGCCATTACGAAGCTACGATTATCTTGTGTATCAACAACTCCTAAATTCGGTGTTATTGTTGTAAAATGATAATCGGCAATTTTAGGTTTTGCAGCAGATACAATTGAAAGTAATGTTGATTTGCCTACGGAAGGAAAACCAACCAATCCAACATCCGCTAGTACTTTCAATTCAAGGACAATATTTCTTTCTTGTCCTGGCTCACCGTTTTCAGCGTGATCTGGGGCTGGATTTACCGGGGTTGCAAAACGAACATTCCCACGCCCTCCACGACCACCTTTCGCCACGATGGCACGTTGACCATGTTCTGTTAAATCAGCTAGCATGACCCTGTAGCTTCATCTGTTACTATCGTGCCCGGTGGAACCTTAACAATTAAATCCATTGCATTTTTACCATGCATATTTTTGGACATACCGTGATCTCCGCGTTTCGCTTTGAAATGACGGTTATAACGGAAATCCATCAATGTACGCAATCCTTCTTCCACTTCAAGAATCACACTTGCCCCACGACCACCATCACCGCCAGCTGGGCCACCATCTGGAACATACTTTTCACGACGATACGCCGCCATTCCATTTCCACCGTCTCCGCCTTTAGCGTAGACGGTCACTTTATCTACAAACATCTTTATCTTCACCTCTTAAAATCTACTCATGCATTTGTGATGCGTCTAACAAAAACGTGATAGCGTAGCCTTCCCTTTCTAGAAGCTCCACCTTAATTGCGGAAGCATATCTGCCAAACATTCATGAAATCCCGACTCACTTAAATCGTTATCATAACTTAGTTCAATTAAACACTTTTCATCAAAAAAAGTAAATGAAATCGTAGTTTTCTCACTTTCTTCAGTATCAACAACTTTATTATAGCTGTTAAAAAAACAAGCAAAACACGTATATAGCACATCATCATAGTTAGTTAACTGAAATAATTCTCCATCAACTTCAATATCAAGTGGATGCTGGGTCGGTTTCCATTTTTGTTCAAGCAGCAACAACGTTGTTTTTGGCATGCCTAAACTACATAATCGGCTTTCATTAGCCGTTTGTTCAACAGCTTCCTGAATCACTGCCATGACTCGTTCTTCGTTTCCGAGTGCCATATTTCCTTTTATCAATTGCAGCACATTTAACCAATCGTGACGGATCGAACCGAAGATTTGAATCCATTCTTCATTGCTCCTCATTTCCAGCGTTCCTTTCCTTGCTTTTCTAGCACATCTAACCTATTGTATCACAAACTAAAAACCGCAAACAGCGCAGAATCAATATCCCTTTAAATCGATTTTCAAAAGTCTTCTTTATTTACTTTCAAAGAAAATTAAGAAAAATAACTTTACATTCATGTGGATATCAAGTAAACTCAAACAGTAAGTTAACAAAGTGTAAAGGAGATGAACAACATGAAAGCACTATTATTTAAAATGAAAATAACTTCATATGCTACATCTTGTTCACCTTCCGTACGTTAATTTTCATTTAAACTCATATACGGTCGCAGGGGACGGCTCTGCGTATTTTTTATCGCAGATCACAACTGCGGTTTTTTTATGCGTATTAACTGGAAAAATATTGAAAAGGAGCTGAAGAAAATGTTTTTAGCAATTCCTGTGAATAGAGATCCACAACTATTAGTAATTGAGACGGTGCCAGGTTGTACCTAATGCACCGCCTTCTGTGAAAGGAGGTATATAGGTTTATGACTTTTTCATTTATATTTCTAACCATTTCTATAAAAAAACGCACATACACCGAGCGGGAACTTAAAAGATTTAGAAATGACCAAAAAATCCTTGATCATCAAGAAGAACTTAAAAACCGCTATTATAATTATTTTCGTTAAAATGACGTGAGCAAATGCTCACGTCATTTTTCATTTAACTGCTTTGCTGCTGCAATTCCTTGATTTACACAATCAGGAAGTCCAACTCCTTCAAAACCAGCACCTGCTACAACAACTCCCGGGAACTCTTTTGATAGCAAGCTCTTAAAACGTTCAATTCGTTTAAGATGACCAACTTTGTATTGAGGCATCGCCTCTTTCCAACGAGTAATTTTCGTACGAAGTGGTTTACCATTGATCTTCATCACTTTGTTTAAATCATACAATACCGCTTCAACGATTACTTCATCTGGCTGGTCAACAATCGCTGCATTATCAGGCGCCCTACATAGGCTCGTAACAACGTTTCTCCTTCTGCATTCGTGTGTGGCCATTTACAATCTGTCCAAGTACATGCAGTAATGGTTTCATTTCCACCTCTTGCAACAACAAAACCAGTACCATCATGTTCATTAACAACTGCATCTTGATTAAAAGCCAGCGCAACCGTTGCACAGCTTGTTGCTTCCATCACACTAGCTTCCTTTATTAATTCATCATTTCCTGTTAATTGGCTCGCTTTTTTAGGTGGTAATGTAATTAATACAGTGTCATACTCCTTTGTGGAGCCATCTTGAAAGAGCAAAGTATACGTACCATCATCAAGCTTCATTATCTTTTGAACACGGTGATCATAATGAATTGTACCCTTTTTTAATTCTGCAGCTACCGCTTCAAGCACAGACTGCAATCCTGACTTAACGGTTAAAAACATACCTTGCTGTTTTACCGTCGGATTTGCTGGTTTAGTTGCTTCCAGCGCACGTAAAATACTGCCATGTTCCGCTTCATATTGCAGGAAATGTGGAAAAGTTGCCCTCATACTAAGTTCGTAAATATTCCCACCATAAATACCGCCAAGCAGCGGTTCAATTAATGAGTTCACCATTTCTTTTCCAAGTCGATACTCAAAAAAGTCACCCAAGGAAACATCTTCACCATCTTGCACTAAACGAGGTTTATTAAACTCTTTTAACAACTCTCGTTTCCCTTCTGGTGAAATTAAGTCCGTTTCCATAAACAGATCAAGATCAGTTGGAACACCTAATACCGTTCGTTTAGGATTTGGATAGAGACTTCCATGCTTCAATATATATGCTTGCCCTACTTCATTACGCACAAGCTGATTACCTAATCCAACACGTTCAATAAGGTGAGTCATGCTCTCTTTACGTTCTAAATACGAGTCAGCTCCACCTTCTATAACGGAATCATTTTCAGTATAAGTAACGACTTTCCCACCAACACGAGATGTTGCCTCATAAACATCATAGTCATGATTACTATTGTCTTCTAACCATAACGCCGCCGAAAGGCTGTTACACCTGCTCCGACAATTGCTACTCTTTTCTTTGTATTCATCGATCTACCGATACCAAGCATTTAGTCACCGCATCTGCCAGTGCTTGTAAAAACGCCGGGTCTGCATTTGGCATTGGCGGACGTAAATATTGGGCCCCTATTTCATCAGTAACTACTCTGCACTCATAGTCATTGTCATACAATACTTCTAAATGTTCTGCAACAAAACCAACTGGACAATACATAAACGTATTATAGCCATTTTCCTTGTGGAGTGAACGAGTTAAATCTTGCACATCCGGACCGAGCCATGGATCTGGTGTATTGCCTTCACTCTGCCATCCGATCTCATAATTAGGCACATTCGCTAAATCAGCTAAAAGCGCAGCCGTTTCTTTCAACTGTTCTGGATATGGGTCTCCAGCAGCTATGATTTTTTCTGGCAAACTATGTGCTGAAAAGATCACGCATAGCTCATCAAGCGAATCGGCTTTCTTCATTTCCATTTCGATTTGATTTTTCCAGTACTCGAGGAATTTCGGTTCTTTATACCAACTTTCAATCGAATAAATGGTCAGTCCACCCAAGTTTTCCGCTTCTTCTTGCGCGCGTCCGTTATAAGATTTGACACTAAAAGTAGAGAAATGAGGCGCTAACACAAGCGATACAGCTTCTTCAATCCCATCTTCCTTCATTTGTTTAACAGCATCTTCAATAAATGGGTCAATATGTTTTAATCCTAGATATGGAATGAATTCGATATCGTTCTGTTGTTGATTAAGCGTATTAGCAAGTCCGTTTGCCTGCTCTTCTGTAATTCTCGCTAACGGACTAATCCCGCCAATTGCTTCATAACGTCCTGCTAAATCTGCCAACGCTTCTTCAGAGGGACGTCGGCCATGGCGAATATGCGTGTAATAAGGTTCAATTTCCTCTTTTTTACGAGGAGTACCATACGCCATTACTAACAGTCCCATTTTCTTCTTCATTTTATTTCGATCCTTTCTGCTGTTGTTTATAATCTCTCGAATAATCATGAATAAATGTGGTTAAGCGTTTTAATGTATCAGGATTAACTTCTGGAAATACACCTTGCCCTAAGTTAAATATGAAATTATTAGATTTCATTCCTTCATCTAATATTGCTTTAGCTTCTTTTTCAATCACAGGCCAAGGAGCTAGCAATAAAGACGGGTCCATATTTCCTTGAACTGTTTTTGTAATGCCAATCCTACGAGCCTCATGAATTGGTGTACGCCAATCAAGCCCGATCACATCAACCGGCATGTTTTTCCATTCTGGCATTAAATGCGGTGTACCCACACCATGTAAAATAAGTGGAACCCCATCGGTCCGTATTTCATTAAAAATACGTTCCATAACAGGCTTAATAAATTGATTATAGTCAGCTAAGCTTAACGCACCAACCCAAGAATCAAATAATTGAATCGCTTGTGACCCTGCATTTATTTGAGCGCGTATGTAGCAATCGTCATATCTCCAAGCTTGTCCATTAAACGTTGCCAAGCTTTTGGCTCAGCGTGCATAAACGCTTTGGTTTTATGATAATTGCGTGAAGGTCCGCCTTCTATCATATAACTAGCTAACGTAAATGGAGCTCCTCCAAAACTAATTAAAGGTACGGACAGTTGTGTACGCAACAACTTGATTGTTTCAATAACATGAGCTACGTCCTTTTCTGGATGTAATTCACCTAATTGCTCTACATCATTGCTAGATCTAATTGGATTGTGAATAACGGGACCTATTCCCGATTTAATCTCAACATCTACACCGATGAATGGAAGCGGCGTCATTATATCTTTATAGAGAATTGCTGCATCCGTATTATATTGGTCAACTGGCAACTTTGTTACATATGCGCACAGTTCTGGATCGTGTGTGATATCAAATAGACTATGTGTTTCTTTAATTTTACGATACTCCGGTTGCGAACGACCCGCTTGCCTCATATACCAAACAGGGACATGGTCTTGTTCTTCCCCTCTACATGCTTTTAAGAATGTGTCATTAAAGCCTTCTAAACTCATCATTGTCCACCTCTCTTGCCTTCCGTACTAATTCATTATCCATCTTACTTGAAATTAAGTAAGAATTCATTGTTTCTGCTTACATAACGCCAATCTACTTTACTATAATAACCTACTACGCTCTTGTATACACCTTAGATCGAATTGTCACGAAATTGAGCTATTCACCTAAGTTTCTCATACTAAAAGTAAGTAAAGGACATGCGCATACAAAGAGGGCACATCAATCTGTGCCCCTTTCATTAAACTATTAAAACGAAAATGTAAAGCTTGGTTTTTGAATGGAAGATTCCGTACCTTCCATTTCAGTAACCGGATCAAAAGCAACAACTTGATAGCTCGGCAACGAAAAAGGATTTAAGCGCCCTTCGGAAAAATGAGGTTCTGATAAATTCGATGCTACCTTTTTACGGGAATCCCCATCAATCTCATAAACGTTAAATTCAATCCGGTCATCTTTAAAACCATCCCAATCAAGAGATACACTAATGAGACCTCCGCCCCCTAATGAATAAGAAGCCGTAAATCCTTCAATCTCTTCCATGGCAATTGGTGGTGAAAGGTCATTTGTCCCCTCTGGTTGTTCAAAGGCTGTTGCTTGCATTGATGCTGGCAAACTATTGACCACCTCTTTAAATAATTGTGTTGGATAATAACTTCCACCGGTTAAATATTGGTCATCTGTTGTCTGGTCATACCCCATCCAAACGGAACCCACAATTTGTGGGGTATAACCGACAAACCAAGCATCACTATTCGCTCCAGAAACTCCATTATACTTGCGTACCCGTTTTACCAGCAATAGCTGATACAGATGGCATTCCAGTCGCCCCGGTTCCATCGCTCATAACATGTTCAAGCATACGTGTCATTGACCATGCAGTTTGTTTGGATACTACTTCCGTTTCCACTTGGTTCGCTCCACCAATCCGGTTGCCTTTGCGATCATATAGATCTTTTATAAAATGTGGCTCAATCATTTGTCCCTCATGAGCAAAAGCACGATAAGCGCGAGTTAATTCATAAGGTGTCACACCTTCTCTTAAACCACCAAGTGCCATCGAAAGCTGACGATCAGGAAGTTGAAAGCCACTTCCGCAGTTGAGACACAGAATCTTGTATTCCCATCTCATTAAGCAGCCAAACTGCTGGCGCATTAGCTGATTCAGTTAATGCATCATATAATGTCATTTCACCTTGATAATTCCTGTTACATTTCTTGGAATATACTCGTTATCATATTGGAGTAACTCGTCTCTTAACATCGAATACGGTTGATACATCTCACTTTCAATCGCAGGTGCATAGACAGCCAATGGTTTGAACGTAGATGCAGGTGAGCGTTTTACATTCACTCGATTCAAGCCACGTCGCACATAATCAGTACCACCTTGCGTAGCCAAAACCCCACCACTCTCCACATTCATAAACATCATCGCCGCTTGTGCATCTTTGCTCCCCTCCGGAAAGAACGCTTCATCTTGCAACGCTTTATGGGTTTTATGTTGTAAGTCCATGTCGATTGGTACAACAATTCGATAACCACCGGTTAAGAGCTGTTCATGACTAATTTGATAACGATCCCTTGCTTCATCCATAACCATATCAATATAGGTGAACAATGCTTCATCCAGTTCATGATACTGACGATCCGTTTCAACTGGCTGTTCTTTGGCAAGAGCTGCCTCTCCTTCTGGTAAATAACCTTGCCGTTCCATCACATCTAGAACTAAATCACGCCGTTCTTTATGGCGCTCTGGTTCGTCAATTGGCGAAAAAGCGCTTGGCGCATTTACCACAGCTACTAGTGATGCACCTTCATGAATCGATAATTCTGAAGCAGGTTTATTAAAATAAACATTTGCAGCTGCTTCAATCCCATGAGCGCCATGACCAAAATAAATCTGATTTAAATACATCTGCAAAATTTCTTCTTTACTATAACGACGTTCTAAATTCATTGCAATCAACACTTCATTTGTCTTTCTTAGCCATGCCTTTTCATTAGAAAGAAACATATTCTTTGCTAATTGCTGCGTAATGGTACTACCACCCTCTACTTTAGCACCTGCAAGTATATCCCGATAAAGAGCTCGTCCAATTGACCTAAAATCAATCCCTTGATGCTCATAAAAACGGGCATCTTCCATCGATACAAAAGCTTGTTGCACATGTTCTGGCACTTCCCCAATCGAGATAACCTCTCTATTTTCCATATATAAGTTCGTAATGACATTTCCTTCGGTATCGACAAGAACACTTGAATGGTTCATGACTAACTTCTCTTCATCAATTTGATATGTACCTGCCAAAATAACAATTGCAAAAAAAACAAAAGATAAGGCAAGCATCGCGATAAGAATGCCACCAGCTATTCCTAATTTCTTAATCATCTAGATGCCCCCTTTCGGTCATCGTGTCCATTGATATATGCAATACCCAATGTAGGTCTAATTACCGACATACTTTACCAATCATACCGAATAATAGATGAGTCCGCATAATGATTTTTTATTTTACATTGTATTTGTTACTGATTTGACATTTCTGTGATCACTTAAAATATTAATAAGAACAGTAAACTTACTTATATCAAATGTTAAAAAAATGAGGATTTTGAAATGGAATTCGCTCTCAAGGGATTGCTCATGTTACACTAAGTGCAGTCATATACTTGTACATAACTGTTTTTAAAGTAAGGAGCTGTAGAACGATGGAAGTCACCTTGAGCATCGCTTTCTTTGCGGGGCTTGTATCTTTTTTTTCTCCGTGCATTTTTCCACTTATGCCGGCCTATTTGTCCCAACTAACCGGGACAACCGTTACTGCTGGAGCAGTAGCAGCTCCGAGGAGCGTCATTCTTTCGCGCAGTCTTGGTTTTATTGGCGGATTCACAATTGTTTTTATGCTTTTTGGCTTAACGAGCACCTTATTAGGTAAATTATTTCTAGGCAACATTTTTCTATTAGAAAAACTAGGTGGGATTATCATTATCCTTTTTGGTTTGCAGATGACTGGTCTCATTTCGATTCGTGCACTGTTTACTGATAAGCGAATAACAAAAGAACCAAAAACAGCTGCTAGTTTTTCAAAATCACTCTTACTAGGTTTTTTATTTGCTGCTGGTTGGACTCCTTGTATCGGGCTTGTGTTAGCTTCCATTTTGACATTAGCAAGTACATCTGGAAATGCTTGGAATGGAGCCTTCTTATTGCTTGTTTATTCAATTGGGCTTGGTGTTCCATTTCTATTAATTGCGCTAATTTGGGCACGTTCATTAAATAAAATCAAGCGCATTCATCGCTATTTACCAACAATACAAAAGGTGAGCGGTGTCATTATGATCATTCTTGGTATTCTTTTATTTACGGGTTATTTCTCAATACTAGCAGGATGATGTCACAGTACACACCATCTTGGATTCAATGATTCAGTGTACACATAACCTTGTATAAAAAAGCAATGCGTTAAACGCATTGCTTTTTTGGTAAATTAGCTCCCATTTCTCGATTTAGATGTTTGATTGAAGACCTTATGAATTTAAATTGCGAGTTCCTATATCTTTCTTCTTTTTACGTCATAATGACCAAAAAAGTTTCATTTATCGATTTGCCTTAATTCTGAAAGCCATCTTAAACGATATACATTAATCGTTGTTTCTTCTAACTGATAGAATAAGCTCCGGTTAACAAAACCACCAATAAACGCTCCAAAGCCTGGTACAAGCTGGAGCGTTTTCGGTAAATCAATATAGTCGCGGTAGTTCATTTGCCATGCATGCCAATCCAAATGACTAACACCCTCTTTTGAGAAAGCATCAATTGTTTCAAGGACGCTATTTTTCATTTCACCAGTTGAAAATGCTAATTGGAAAATGAGCAATAAATACTCTCTTTCGCACTGCTCTTTTGTAGAGTAACCGTAGATAGCCGCAGCCTCAAACAATGCTTTCATCTTTAATGTAAGCAAAAGTGGAAAATCTGTTAGCCCCGCAATTACTCCACCTGCTCCAGTACCAATTCCTTCTACGATTGCTGCTCTCCTGTACATAGCAAACATTTTCCTCGTTTTTAGTTCCCGCTCCTCTAAAGAAAGTGGTCGTTCTTGCGGGACCCTATTAGTAAAGCCCACTCCAGCTATGATCATTTCAACTGTTTTTTGCACACATGTGGTTGCTACATCGTGATAAATAGTAGGAAGTTTATCATTTACCCGTTTTTGTAACGTTGATGCTCTTGACTTAATAATGGATTCCTTTCGGGAAAGCATCCTTCGCCAGCGACGAAGTTCTTCTTCTGCCTCCTGCTCGTACATGGCCTATCGCCCCCCATACTCTATTGTATTAGCGGACGCGACGATACTTTCCTTTTTTACGGTGAATGAGCGTTTGACTGCCGTAATAAGCAAACATCACACCGAGCACAAATGTTAAAACGCCATATAAAACGGATGAGGTCAGTAAAACAATCAAGCTAAAAGCAACACTAAGCACAAATAAAAGTCTCAATGTCAATAAACTTAGAGCCATCTTTTTTTCGTCAGGCTTAACTGGATAAAGATCAACCCAAATACTTGATGCATGGTGAAACGATAAAGTTGATAATTGCATCATAGTAATATGTGTAAACAAGAAAGCAATCGCTAACTTCATCCAACCTTCCGGCAACACATAAATTAAAACTCCACCAACTGCAGCAAGCCTAATAAATGTTCCTAAATAATCATTTGCACGGATAAATGTCCGGGCGTATAAATAATGATGAACATCCTTTTTCTTGCCGCCTAACATAGGAATCGCCCATTGAAGATAGTTTCGTTCTCTTACTTTATTACGCAATTGCGGAACATCGGTAAAAGCATTTGCGATTCGATAGAAAAACATCACCATACTGTTTTCAACTTCAATTAGACGATCCCATTTCAATGCATATTTATTCCTAAATGTACGCCAATACACCATATACAAACCTGCCATTAAAGCGAACAAGACAGCTAATAACCAATATGGAGCCCCCACAAAAAGCATAAAAGCAGCAACACCGTTTATAAGCAACCGCAATATGATGTGAGAAATCCGATCACCTTTTGCGACAAGTCTCTGTTCTTCCCACACACAAAACATATTCCAGATTTTTATTAACACTAACATTGTTAGAGCGACCCAGAAAACAGGACCTGAACCTATTCGTTCTGTAAACATCGGACCAGCAGCCATAAATAACAACAACACATAAGCAACTTGCCAAGCAATTGAATAGCAGATTGATTGGGTAAAGTATGACTTAAGATGCGCTTCATAAGGTAGGAGAAATACAACATCTGCCGGTTTCACAAATGTGCGAATCGAACCTTGTGTCAGTCTCCATGTAAATAGCACTGTTAAAATTGCAACGACAGGAAAGTCCGCGGGCATATTCTCAATAAATTGTTGATAATAAACAGTCAAAAATAAAAATAAAAAGTAAGCAGAAGCAACAAATCCACTGTTTAAAATTAGTTTCAAATACCCTCGTGCTTCTTGCCAGTAACTTCGCCGCCTGCTTTCCCATAGTGACTTGGCGTCCATCATTGGCGATCTTCCCTTGTCATTTCAATATAAATGTCATCAAGAGTTGCTTCAGGACGGGCAATGGCAGTACGCATTTCATCAAGTGTACCAGTTAAGACTACTTCTCCTTGATGAAGAATGACAAATCGGTCACAGTATCGTTCTGCTGTTGCCAGAATATGAGTTGACATAAGGACTGCTGCCCCTTTTTGTTTCATTTCTGAAATCCACCTTAAGAAAGACTGTATACCAACTGGATCAAGTCCAACAATGGGCTCATCCACAACATATAAGGAAGGTTCAGCAAGAAATGCACTCATAATCATCACTTTTTGCCGCATTCCTTTTGAAAAATGATTCGGATACCATTTTTTCATTTTCATCATATTAAACTCATTTAATAACGTTTCAGCTCTAGCCTCAAATACCTGCTTGTCTAAACCATAGGCTACACTCGTGAGCTCTAAATGCTCCCAAAGTGTTAGTTCATCGTACAACATTGGCGTTTCAGGTATGTATGCAAATGACCTTCGGTATGTATCTGCGTCATCTGAAAAACGAAGATTATTTATTTTGACATTACCTGATTGCGGGTCCATTAATCCAAGCACATGTTTAATTGTCGTGCTTTTACCAGCACCATTTAAACCTATTAACCCTACAATCTCCTGTTTCTTTACAGAAAAAGATACATTATGCAATACAGGCTTTTTTGGTGTATAACCTCCCGTTAGCTCATTTATCGTTAAAAGATCAGCCATATGAAAATCACTCCTTCATGTTAGTTTAGCAAATTTCATTTCAAAGCGCACTTGCAAACTACAGCTTTGTTTTATTCCTCATTCACTTTACAAATTCCTGTAAGTATCTTCATTGCTTCTATATGTTGATGGGAGTAAACTATGGATATAACAACTACAATGAGGTGTTCTTATGACAGACTGTATTTTTTGCAAAATCATTGCTGGCGACATACCATCAGTGAAAGTCTATGAAGACGACGACATTTTAGCCTTTTTTGACATTTCTCAAGTAACAAAAGGACATACGCTTGTCATCCCCAAAAATCACCATGAAAATGTATTTGAATTACCTGAAGACGTTGCGGCAACTTTATTCGCGACAGTTCCAAAAATCGCTTCTGCACTCCGAACAACATTTGAGCCCACGGGTTTAAATATTCTTAATAACAACGGAGAAACAGCTGGACAAAGCGTGTTTCATTATCATCTACACTTATTGCCTCGTTACGAGGAAACGGGGTTATATGGCTCCTTATGGAACGAGACAGAAGAAACACCAGACTTAGATGTTTTGAAAGAGTACGCTACAAAAATAGTCAACTCACTCTCTTAAAAAGTTGTCGCAAAAGGGTATACCCTTTTGCCGACAACTTTTTATCTTCATTTTAGAAAAATGATTCGCAAAAAACTTCATTGTTTTATCCTCAAATGTTTCTAATTATGATATCATTCAATAAAAATACACTTTAAAGCAATAAAGAGGAGTGGTTTCCATGAACAATGTATACAACTTTAATGCAGGACCAGCCGCACTCCCAAAGGAAGTTCTATTACGAGCTCAAAAAGAACTGATTAACTTTGATGATACAGGCATGTCAATCATGGAGATGAGCCATCGTAGTGATACATATGAACGAGTGCATTCGAATGCCATTACGAAGCTAACGTCCATGCTCCGATTGTCCCCTGAATTCCATGTTCTGTTTTTACAAGGCGGAGCTAGCCTTCAATTTTCAATGGTTCCAATGAATTTTATGAAACAGCAAGCCAATTATGTGCTTACTGGATCCTGGTCAGAAAAAGCTGAAAAAGAGGCTATTCGATTTGGGCAAACCTCAATCGGTGCATCAAGCAAAGAAAGCGGATATCAAAGCATTCCTGAACTTCAAGCAATTCGCTATAGTCCAGAAGACTCTTATATGCACCTCACGTCCAACAATACGCTTTTTGGAACACAGTGGACAACATTTCCTACGCCGGACATCCCACTTATTTGCGATATGTCCAGTGACATATTCTCTCGGGAAATTGACTACAATCAATTTGACCTTATTTATGCAGGTGCGCAAAAGAATCTTGGACCATCTGGCGTCACCGTTGTTCTTATAAAAGATTCTCTTTTACAACAAGCGAATAAAAACATACCATCGATGCTTTCTTATCAAACATTCGCTAATTCTGGATCGTTATATAATACACCACCAGTATTTTCTATTTATATGCTTGGGCTTGTACTTGATTGGGCTGAGCAACAAGGCGGGCTTAAAATAATTGAACAACAGAATCGCCTTAAGGCGCTATGCTTTATGATGCAATTGATCAAAGTGGCGGTTTTTACAAAGGGCATGCAGAACCGAGTTCCCGTTCACAGATGAATGTCACGTTTACACTCAAAACTAAAGAACTTACTGAGCTATTTTTACAAGAAGCTAAAGAAGTTGGATTTATCGGCTTAGCCGGTCACCGTTCAGTTGGTGGTCTTCGAGCTTCAATCTACAATGCAGTTCCACTTGAATCCTGTGAAGCGTTAGCTGCCTTTATGAAGCTATTTAAGAAAAACTATATGGCAAACAAAACGAGACTGAGCGGTTAAAATCAGTGAATAATTGGAAGCAAGACATTGAGCCACAAAAACAATCTTTATCGCGCATCACATCAAAGAAACAAAGAAAGAATGAGATGCATATAAACAAGGATTCATTATTAAAGCCTAGTAACTAGGCTTTATCTCCTTTACCTGAAAATTGCCTCTTTCATTCTTTCCTATTTTTATGCATACTAAGAGAAAGTATTTAACAATAATATATTGCCTTACAGTCTGATTGGAGGAGTTGGGATGGATAACGCTGTAAAAGATTCAATTGTATTTAGTTACAAAATGGCTGTGTTAAGCAAAGCACTTTGGAAATCAGTAGAGAAAGACTGGCAGGCATGGATCAAACCTTTTGATTTGAATTTGAATGAACACCATATTTTATGGATTGCTTATCAGCTGAATGGGGCTTCTATTTCGGATATCGCTTCTCATGGTGTCATGCACGTTTCAACAGCTTTTAATTTTTCAAAAAAACTGGAGGCTCGAGGATTACTCTCATTTTCTAAGAAAGACGACGATAAGCGCAACACGTATATTTGTTTAACTGATGCTGGAAAAGAATTATTCTGTGAAACAATGTCCGACTTTAGTGAGAGCACTTATAATATTTATCAAGGTTCTCTTCCAATTAAAGAATTATACGGTAAATTCCCTGAATTCTCAGAGCTAATAAGCATTGTTAGACACCTTTATGGTAGTGAATTCATCGAACAATTTGACGCTTGTTTATCTGATTTTACCGAAGAATTAGAAGAAAGTAACGGTAAGTTATCTTTAAAATTAAAAAACAATCCTTTAAGATTGTCTGCAGCGAAATAAAAACGCAACGGCATTAATTTGCCGTTGCGTCTTCTTTACGTATTAAAGAAAGTTCAATATGATCTTCCATTAAATTAACAGAGTGGAATCGAAGTCCGTAAGGAGCAATTTCCTCAAACTCACGCAACTCTATTAAAACCGCTTCCTCATCGGGATATAACTGAACCCACCCAGGTAAATCAGAGAATTGGGCGAACATTCTCAAGGCATACTCTGCAGAAATCAACGCAGTTCCTGCACTTAAGTTCTCTGCTTTCAAAAGCAACGATCCGTCCTCCCTTACTTCAGGGTTAAAAGACATTGATAAATCTACGGATGAAACAAACAAGTCTAATTCCCCTGTCAAATAGACACCATCTTCTTCTAATTGAAACTGAAATGGCATGTCTTCCTCCTCTTTCAACAAATCGGTGAGTAACGTATTTGTTTGTTCCCTACTTAATTGAAAAGATAATAATTCCGCTGAATTGTTCTCATTATTACCCGATGGCATTTGTCCTTGGTCAACATTTGCGAACAAACGTAGAGCCCCAATCATTAATACACTAAGAAGAGCTAGCAGTAGCCCTGATACTATAAAAAAACCAATTTTATAAAAGCGCTTTTGTCTACCAGATCTTTTTGTTTGATCCATGTTCCCACTCCTTTCAAACACATCCATGTTCTCTCTCTTCCTTTATACCCGAACAACTTCACTTTGAACATTGTTTTTTAAGCAAAAAAAACGCCTAGGTAGCCCCAGGCGTAACGAACTTAGCAAATCCACGAAGCACCGATAATAACAAGCAAAATAAACAATACCACAATCAATGCAAACCCACTATTATATCCTCCACCAGCGTAACTCATGTAAATTTCCTCCTTTGATAATTTCACATTTTTTTATATAAAGCATTTTCGGAGATGTCTAATTATTAAAACCACGCAGTACCTACGATCACAAGAAGTATGAATAAAACGACGATTAGTGCAAATCCACCTTGGTATTCAGACATGCAAACGCCTCCTCTGTGCTTTGTTACCATATCCTATGCAGAAACGAATTATGGGTACTGGGCGATTTACCCAATTTCCACGTTTGCCTTAAGTTTGTTGCCTATTTTTTTTTTATGGTATAGTAGGTTTTGTGTACGAAAAGATTGGGTAAATTATCTAATTGTCTTTTTATTCAAATAGACAACACCAAGGAGTGTGCATTATGAAAAAGTACTTACTCGCCGCTGCTATTGGCGCAGTCAGCCTAACTGTTATCGCGGGCTGTAGTAATGAAGACGGAGAAGAACAAGCAATCGCCAATATCGAAGGAAATACTGCCGTAACTAAGGATGAGCTTTTTGAACAATTAAAAACAAATCAAAGCACAGCCCCTGCACTTCAGCAAATATTCTTTAATGAACTTTCCTCACAATTACTACTTTTGGCTAGTGAGGATATGGATATTAGCGATGAAGAGATTGATGAATTAGTACAAACCTTAAAAGATACGTACGGAGCTGAAACGGATGAGGAGTTAGTTGAGAACTTTTCACAGTTAATGCCTATCGAAGACATGGATCAGCTGATTAATGATTTTGTTATCCCTGAAGTCACGCTTACAAACTTGATGGAAGAAGGCCTCGACACTTCAACCGAAGCTCTTGAGGAGTATTATAATGAAAATGAACATCTCTTCCATGAAATCGAAGCTCGTCATATTTTAGTTGAGGACGAAGAAACAGCTAATGAAGTAGTTGATCGTTTGAATGATGGAGAAGATTTTGCTGAATTAGCTACTGAACTTTCTACTGACCCTGGAACTGCAGAAAATGGTGGTGATTTAGGTAGCTTCTCATATGGCTCAATGGTCCCTGAATTCTCTGAAGCTGCATTTGCATTAGAAGTTAATGAAATTAGTGATCCCGTACAGTCTCAACATGGTTTCCACGTTATTGAGGTAACTGAAATCCATTCCTCTACTTTTGATGAAAGCGAAGAAGCTGTTAAAGCCGCGAAAATAGAAGAAGAAGGTCAAGACTTTGCAAGTGTTATGCGCGATTTATTGAATGAATACAACGTTGAAATCGAAGATGAGTTTTTCCAAACAATGATTGATGAGATGATGCAAGAACCAGAAGAAGAGGAAACTGAAGCTGAAGGATAAGTAATCGACTAGAAAGATACTTTTAAAAAGAGAAACTTCTTAAAAAGGTAGACAAGTTCGTTCATGAAACCCCTTATTGTTATGAGTTCGGTATTGTTCTGGGCTCATTCCGTTTAGTTTCGATATCATTTATGTCTACTCGCATATAAAAAAGACAGCACCCCAACTAGTGGAGGTGCTGTCTTTTTGTATTTATTTTTCACTAGCATTTTTACGCGCTTCTGCAATTCGGGCCATATAAACATTGCCTTCTTGTTCAATCCACTCGTGATCAACTTCATTTTCTTCCCTCATAGTCTTAATCCACATAAAGCCGCTAACAAGAATTCCAACCACTACAAGATACATCCACCAAGGGCTTGCTGCAATCATTTGGCCAATCGATGTTTGCGTAAATATGAAGGCTATTACAAGCGCTGCAACGGCCAGCAACGCAAGCAGTTGGCTTGTCTGTTTTGGTTTCATAGAAAAGTCACCCTTTCATGCCATTTTGGTTTCTTTTCTAATGTTATGCTACCTTGAAAACAACTAGACCATCGAGTTTAAAGTCCAAGTGGTTTTTTATGAAATCCTGGTTTATAAAAGCTGCGGTTTTCCAGGGCCATTACTCGTTCAGAAAACTCGCCAGGCTCTACTCTTTCCAGAACCCGATCCATCATATTTATCTTTGCATCGACATTATCGATTAAATGGAGCACTTCTGCTTCACGCAATACAGGAGCTTTAGGACTACCCCACTCGCCTTTTCCATGGTGGCTTAGCATCATATGTTGCATCATTAACAATTCTTCCCCTTCTATATCTAGCTCCTTTGCTGCTTCAGCAATCTCATTTGCCCCAATTGAAATATGCCAAGCAATTTCCCTTCCAACGTGTAGGTGGTATCAATTGCGCCAGATAGTTCTCGGACTTTACCAATATCATGAAGAATAATACCTGAATAAAGTAAATCGGGGTCGAGGCTTGGATACAATTGTATTAAACTTTTGGCGATGCGAAGCATTGACACAACGTGATACGCAAGTCCTCCCATAAACTCATGATGATTTTTAGTCGCGGCTGGAGATTCTACAAAAGCCTGTTGGTGTTTTTTTACTAAAAAACGTGTAATTCGTTGGATACTTGGATTGCTGATTTCAAAAATATATTGGTTAATTTCATCAAGCATGTCGTCTGGTGATAGTGGTGCAGATCGCACAAAATCATTAATTTTCACACCGTCCATAGGTGTAGTCGGACGAATGCTTGCAATCTTTAATTGCATTCTGCCTCGATAATCAATCACATCTCCCTGGATATGTACAACGGTCTTATTAATAAACGTTGCTTCGTCTTCAGGAGAGACACCCCAAAGTTTTGCTTCAATCTCTCCAGTATGATCTCCCAAAATTAATGTTAAAAAAGCTTTGGAATTGCTTGCAATTTGTTTTGTCGCTGTTTTTATTAATAAATAGCGATCAACCGCTTCTCCCACCTGGTGGTGCCTAATGCCTTTCTCCATCATCTCACCTCTTAAACCTTTAATCTTGTTACTAGTATAGCATACATCACCATACAAATAAGAGCACTTATTCAGTGCTCTTACAGACTATAGTCAAATGGAATCTATTCAAATAATTGTTCCGACCACGACTGCCTATCTATTGGCCTTTATTCTGTGCTCTTATTCGTAACATCCCGTTTTTTCTCTTTCTTTTTACCTTTACCATCAATTAGTTGTTTTTGAGATTTAGGCAATGTGATTGTAAAACGTACACCTTCATCTGTATTTTCAACCTTCGCCGACCCGTAATGTAGTTCCGCAATCTGCTTTACAATCGCAAGCCCTAGACCAAACTTTCCTTTATTGCCTTTATAAAATGGATTAAACAGCCTTGTTAAGTCTGCATCAATTGGTTCACCTTCGTTTTCTACAATTAAATAGGTATTCTTTTCGTCTTGTTCAGCACGAATAAAAAGATTTTCCTTTGCATAACGAAGCCCATTTTCAACTAAGTTTTCGAGCAGTACTTCACACTGTTCTGGATCCACTTCAATCATTATTTCTGCGCCCTCTACTCCAATTACTACATCTTCTCTTTGGTACCGAAAGCGCTCCTCAATTTGATATGCAAGCTTTCCAAATGGAAAAGTTTCCACATTGAGTTGATCTTTTTTCATTTGATCCAACTTTGTGTAATAGAGCATGTCGATCACTCGACGTTCCATACGATTTGCTTCTTCCGTAATAACATCCATTGTTTGATTAAGGTTTTCCTTTGGAAGAATTCCATCCTTAACAGATTGAGCATAGCTTTTTATGACCATAATGGGTGTTTTTAGTTCATGTGAGGCGTGTTGAATAAATGTTTTTTGTGCTCGGTCATAACTATTTAAGTTCTGCCGCATACGTTCAAATTGATAAGACAATCGTTCAAAATCCTCGTCGCCTTCCCAACGCAACGGTTCTTGCCAATTACGATTTGCAATTTGTTCTAAATGGTTTTCAAGCACGGCTAGTGGTTGACGCAAATAATGTTTGAGCCATATAGCAGGAAGCAAGCTGAGCGCGCTCGTTAGCAGAAGCAAATACAATAATCGTTCCCACAAGTTTTGCACCATTTCGTCTCGGTACGTATCCCACATATACGTAATTAAATAAAAGTCATCAGTAACTTCATTAATGACGTAAAAAAGTGTTTGTCCATCAAATGTCGCTTCATATTGTCCGCGTTGTGCATTTTGCTCGTACGCATTAGATAACATCTCTTGGCTCAATTGCTCTGGTGGAACATCAAAGATATTTGAAAACGCTATATCACCAGTCCGTCCATCCACAAATCTAGCTGTGAAGGAAACGGTTGCGCGCTGTTCTTTCCTTGATTGGTAAAAACCAGGCTGTTCAGGAGAAATGCGGTCTTGGTAACTACCTTCCCCGGTTAATAAATCACGAACGCTGTTATCAATAATTTGATACGTCTCTTCAGTAAGAGCTCCTCGAATAGACAATGGATAAACGATAATGATTGAAAGTGCAACAAGCACAATTAACGAAACGAATGCTAGCCAGATTCGTCTCGTTAAATTAATCTTTATCATGAAGAAAGAATACGGTATCCATAACCATATAGAGTTTCAAGATGGATACGCGGCATTTTTTTACGAACTCTACGGACAACGTCATCTACAGCACGTTCTGAACCAAAGTAGTTTTCGCCCCAGACATGCTCGATGATTTTTTCTCGAGAAAAGCCTTCCCAATTTCTGCTGATAACAACAACATTAAATCCATTTCTTTTGTCGTCAAATCAACTGCTTCATCATTTGCTTCTGTATCAAGAATCGTTCGTCCTATTGGATCAATGCTGTATGCATTTAATTCAATTTTTTGCGCTTCAGATGTGCTTGTCCCATATACACGATTAAGCAACTTCTTAGCACGAATGATTAGCTCTTGTGGCAAAAATGGCTTAGATAAATAATCGTCGCTACCCATTTCCAGTCCAAGTACTCTGTCTAAATCTTGATCACGTGCTGAAATAAAAATAACCGGTGTGTCTTCTTGTTCTTTTATTGCTTTTAATACTTGGTAACCATCCGTTCCAGGTAACATAATGTCAAGCACCCATAAATGTGGTTTTCCTGGGACAGCTTCAACAGCTGAATCACCATCTGGAAACACAGTGACGTTCCAGCCTTCTTTCTGTAAATATGCTTTTAACACTTCTGATAAATTTGCCTCGTCTTCAACTAGATAGATATTATACGAATCCATCTACAATCCTCCTAACAAATGCTTCATATTATTCATTTTACATAATTTCAGCGGAAAGCGCGAACTTTCTGCCGGATTTACGAAATCTCCCTAATTTCTAGATGATTGCCGCTCAAATATGTAAAAGGCATGCTCTCATGGAGCTGCCTATAGTAGGGCAATTGCTGCAAGTGCTGTTAACGGAAGAACCCATCTCCGCCACCCATACGGACGAAAGCCAAAACCAGCTTGAGGGTAACCATACGGTGGGTAACCATAGCCGTAGCGATGATAGTCATTATTGTTCATCGATTGGAATCCATCTAATTGAGAAATTAGCATCAGTTGCTCATTCCGATCTACTGGATAAAGCAAATGAACGTGTTCATTATCTACATATTCAATCATTGTCTCATATTCTTCTCCATTATTGAGTGTCAATTTAACTGGATAATTTGTGTACTGTTGGCAAAGCGTGTGTAATTCTTTCGTTTCCATTTCTATTCCCCCTTTTTGTTTACTTTATTCAACTTTTTTTAATAGGTGAA
>BAXC01000060.1 GCA_001310375.1 Bacillus sp. JCM 19041
TTTTAACAACCACTCCGCTGTGAGCCTTAATCTATTTTTGCAAAGAGATGTTATGGTCTAAACAATAAAAATACGTTTGCGTATCTTCTTTTGATAGGATCGTTTCATTACGAAAACGAACATCTTTAAATGGAACTCCTCCTGTTTCCAAACCATTAATGAATTGATCCATCTTTTCTTTAAACGCCAGGCTAGACTTAGTTGATATACTTACTAACCGTGTACGATACAACTCATCATTGTTTGCTTGAAGCATATACTCTAGCTGTTCAAAACCGTCCTCAACATCATATTTTTTACCTAAACGTTTATAAAGGTATCCACGGAACGTTAACTGGACCATATTTTCCTCGCCTAATTCTGGCAGAACGGTTGACACATAATTCGAAAACAATTCGTTTGGGGAAAATAAAATCAACTGATTTGCTTCAAGTTGCTCCCGATGGCGAAAAAGCAAATATGCAGCTCTTTGCATCGCAACAGAGGTTTTCCCACTTCCAGCAACTCCTTGGACAATTAAAAAGCGGCTTTTCTCATTTCGAATTGCTTGATTTTGTTCTTTTTGTATTGTTGAAACAATCGTTTTCATATTGGTTGAAGCTTCATTACTAAGTGCTTCTTTTAAGCGATCATCACCTATTGCAAGAGATGTATCAAATAATGCTTTTAATTCTCCTCTACGAAACACATACTGTCTTTTTCCAACCAATTCCCCTTTAATCGTTCCCGCTGGTGCTTTATAAGAAACAGGCCCAACTTCAGAGTCATAATAAACACTGGATATTGGCGCCCTCCAATCATAGATTAGAAATTCGCTTTCCGTCTCATCCATTAAAGAAGCCAAACCAATGTACAACGCCTCTGCCTGTCTTCTCCTTTTTCTTTCATGTCGATTCGACCAAAATAAGGCGAGTCAGCTAATCGCCTAAGCGTACTCATCTGCTTTTTCATTAACTCGCCGCTTCTCTCACGCTCATTAAGTAACTCCGCTTGCTGCTTTATACTTGAAATCGTCTCTTGGGCATCTTCAGTGTTGGAAAAGTTCATCGTTACATTATCCCAAAACGTTTCTTTCAATTCCATTTCATCGCCAGAAACGCCTTCAAGCTGGTCTTTTAGCATTGCTTGTTTAGTCCGAATAAACGCATGGATAAAAGCCGCTCGTTCGTATTCATATTGCAATGACACACTTCCTCTCTTTACAGCTATTCAGTATCGTATATAGTAGCATATTAAAAAATCACGATACAAGACCGAGTATCCTTTTTACTGGCTATCTTTTATAATTCCACTCATCGTTTTCATACCGCTCACGTGCAAGGATCTTCACTTGAGCATCTTCTTGCTCCGTTAGTACATATTCTTCTAATGTAATTCCCAACCCAGCTTCAAACCCTTTTCTAAAGGCAATGCTTGCCTCTTCGAAAGTGACTGGAACGTCGCGTAACTCATTAATTGCTACTGCTTTGTTAACAAAATTCTTTTGCATCCTCGAGCGCAATCGGTCTGTTTTATAGTGAAACAAATCAAATAATTTATCTATCTCAATATCAAGTAAAATCGATCCGTGTTGCAAAATAACGCCTTTTTGGCGAGTTTGGGCACTCCCAGCCACTTTTCGTCCTTCCACAACTAGTTCATACCACGACGGCGCATCAAAACAAACGGATGAGCGAGGGTTCTTTAACGCATCTTTTTCTATTTCCGTCTCTGGAACCGAGAAATAAGCATTCAAGCCCAGTTCTATAAAGCCATTCAACAATCCCTGCGATATGACTCTATATGCTTCTGTCACTGATTGAGGCATTGCTGGATGTTCTTCTGTAACAATTACACTATACGTTAATTCGTGTTCATGTAGCACACCGCGACCACCAGTAGGTCTTCTTACAAATCCAAGTCCTTTATCGCGAACGGCCGCCATATTAATCTCTTTTTCGATCCGTTGAAAGTAGCCGATTGATAACGTAGCAGGATCCCATCCATAAAAGCGAATAGTTGGGGGAATACGCCTTCACTATGCCAATTTAATAGAGCCTCATCCAACGCCATATTATAAGAAGGGCTACATTTTCCCGAATCAATAAATCGCCACACTTCATTCATTCCTATCGCTTCCTTTTCATTTAAAGAATATCCATTCATAGTTTACCAAAATCTTGTAGAATGCGTAAGTTGATCTGATTCACAAGAGAGCTGATGCTGTTGTGATTGAAAAACTGGTTGATCTCGATATAATACAAGTAGTTGAATTAACCAAAGGGGAGTCCGTACGAATTATGGAGGCACAAACAATTATTCTTATTATCCTTACCATTTTACTCATCGTTTTTATCGCTTCGCGGTTTTATACGCCTAAGTACTTAAAAACATTGAATCAAGACGATTTTATTAAAGGGTATCGTAAAGCGCAACTAATCGATGTGCGAGAAACGCGTGAGTTTGATGGCGGACATATATTAGGAGCTCGCAATATCCCAATGTCGCAGTTGCGACAAAGACAAAATGAAATTCGTAAAGATCAACCTGTTTACCTTTATTGCCAATCAGGAGCCCGCAGCCGCCAAGCCGCTAAAGTGCTTAAGAAAAAGCGTGGAATCGAAAACATTTCCCACTTAAAAGGTGGATTTCGCAAATGGACAGGCAAAGTAAAAAAGAAGTAGTTCATTCATAAAGATAGCAGCCGCAATTGCGGCTGCTATCTTTATCTTTTCCCTGATTATACATGCACCGGTTTATCTGGATACACATAACGAAGAACAGGCTTTCTTGCGGCAAGGGTTTCATCCAGCCGACTAATCACTGTATGGTGCGGTGCTTCTTGTACGACTTCTGGTGTTTCTTCCGCCTCTTTAGCGATTTGAATCATCGCATCAATAAATTCATCAAGTGTTTCTTTCGATTCTGTTTCTGTTGGTTCAATCATCATGCACTCTTCCACATTGAGCGGAAAATAAATCGTTGGTGGATGATAACCAAAATCAAGTAAGCGTTTTGCAATATCTAGCGTTCGAACACCTAATTTTTTCTGACGTCTACCTGAAATTACAAATTCATGCTTACAATGCTGTGTATAAGGAAGATCAAAATGTGGCTCAAGTCTACGCATCATGTAATTTGCATTTAATACGGCATACTCTGAAACGAGCTTTAACCCATCTGGCCCATCGTGCGTATATATGTGTACGCTCTTAAGTTAATTCCATAATTCCCGTAAAATGGTTTGACTCGACCAATCGACTTCGGACGATCATACTCAAATTCATATTGTTCTCCATTTTTAATAAGTACAGGTTTTGGCAAAAAAGGAATTAAATCCTTTTTAACACCAACAGGACCAGAGCCAGGACCGCCGCCGCCATGAGGACCAGTAAATGTTTTGTGAAGATTTAAATGAACAACATCAAAACCCATATCACCAGGTCTTGTGATACCTAAAATAGCATTGGAGTTGGCTCCATCATAGTACAGTTTTCCACCTGCTGAGTGGATGATACTTGCCATCTCAACAATATCAGCTTCAAACAAACCGAGCGTATTTGGATTTGTCAACATTAAGGCTGCCGTCTCCTCATTTACCACTTCTCGTAAATGTTCTAAATCAACTAAACCTACTTCATTTGTTCGGACAGTTACAGATTCAAATCCTGCTACTGTGGCAGACGCAGGGTTTGTCCCATGAGCCGAATCTGGTACAATCACTTTCGTTCGATTGTGATCGCCATTCGCCTCATGGTAAGCACGGATCATCATTAACCCCGTCCACTCTCCATGAGCACCTGCAGCAGGTTGCAACGTCACTTCATCCATTCCTGTAATTTCTCCCAGCGCGGTTTGCAAGTTATAAAGCATCTTCATCGACCTTGAACTTGATACGCTGTTGGTACGGATGAACATGTACTAGCCCTGGCATGCGAGCAATATCTTCATTAATCTTTGGGTTGTATTTCATTGTGCATGATCCAAGTGGATAAAATCCAGAATCTACTCCATAGTTTCGCTTTGAAAGCGCCGTGTAGTGTCGCATAATCTGCAATTCAGATACTTGTGGTAATTCTGGAGCATCCGTGCGCAAAAATTCATCAGGAATAAATGAACCAATTGCCTGTTCTTCAATATCCAATTCCGGCAAGCTATGACCAATTCGCCCATCTTTGCTTAGTTCAAATATAAGTGCTACATCTTTTTGTCGTGTTGTCATACGAGCACCCCCAATTCTTTAGCAAAACGATCCAATTCCTCTTTTGTACGAAGCTCAGTTACACAAATTAACATCTGTCCTGATCGCTCTGTATCACTTTCACCTAAGTCGTAACCACCAATGATGCCTTGTTCAAATAGCTTTTTATTTATTTCTGCAACTGGTTGGTTACATTCGATGACAAATTCATTAAAAGTAGGAACAGAATAAAGCGGCTTTATCCCTTCTTTATTTAGTTGCTCTTTAAGATAAGCTGCTTTTTGCACATTTTGGTTAGCGATTTCTCTAATACCCTGTTTACCAAGAGCAGTCATCGCAACCGATGCAGCAAGGGCATTTAATGCTTGGTTTGAACAAATATTAGAAGTCGCTTTATCCCGACGGATATGCTGTTCACGCGCTTGAAGCGTTAACACAAAACCACGTTGACCTTCTTCATCCACCGTTTGACCAACAAGCCTGCCTGGCACTTTTCTCATTAACTTCTTTGTGGCTGCAAAATAACCACAATGTGGACCACCAAATTGGGCAGGTATTCCAAAAGGCTGAGCATCTCCTACAACAATATCTGCTCCAAATGCACCTGGTGGTTTTAATAAACCGAGCGCTAATGGATTGCTAGAAACGACAAATTGCGCTTTACCACTATGAGCAATCTCTTCAATTTCTGTGAGTGGCTCTAAGCTCCCAAAAAAGTTTGGATGCTGGACAACAACGCATGCGACATCGTCATTGTACGCCGCTTTTAATGCATTTAAATCAGTCACTCCATCTACACTATCAATTTCTATCACTTGTAGTCTTTGACCATAAGCGTTCGTGCGCAATACATCTCTCGCTTCTGGATGAACCGCTTTTGATACTAAGATAGTCTTCTTTTTTGTGTGACCAGCAGAGAGCATAGCAGCTTCTGCAAGCGAAGTAGGACCATCATACATAGATGAATTTGCTAAATCCATACCAGTGAGCTCACAAATCATCGTTTGGAATTCAAAAATCGCTTGAAGCTCACCTTGAGAGATTTCTGGCTGGTAAGGCGTGTAGGCCGTGTAAAATTCTGAGCGAGAAATAACATGATCAACAATTGATGGCTATAGTGTTCATACACGCCTGCACCTAAATAAGATGTAAAGTCTTTCATTGACTTGTTTTCATTTGCTAGCTGTTCAAAAAATGCGACTAGCTCTGGTTCTTTTAGTGCTTTCTCAATTGCTAACGTCCGATTAAAACGAGTAGATTCCGGGATATCCCCTAGCAATTCTTCGATTGACTCTACACCAATTAATTCAAGCATTTCTTTTTTATCAATTTCTGTCATTGGCAAATAACGATGCGTATCCATGTAGGTCCCTCCCATTATGAGCGTTTATAGAACGGTGTTTTCACAACTTTTGCAAGAACACGTTTTCCGCGAATATCTACTTCGAGTTCAGTTCCGAGAGTGCTTTGACTTGTATCTAACAGAACAAGTCCCACATTTTGACCAAGCGTTGGTGATTGTGTACCTGTTGTGACAAATCCCACTTGTTTTTCTCCAATATAAACAGCATAATCAGTGCGGGGAATGCCACGCCCAATCATTTCTATACCAACGAGCTTTCGTAATGCTCCTTCTTCTTTCTGCTTCTTCAATACACGTTTTCCAATAAAATCTTCTGCCTTATCAACCTTTACAGCAAACCCTATCCCTGCCTCGATCGGCTAATATCACGACTTAACTCCTGTCCATATAACGCTAATTTTGCTTCAAAACGAAGCGTATCCCTTGCACCAAGTCCACAAGGAAGTAACCCAAACGGTTCTCCTGCTTCCAAAATAGCCAACCAAAGCTGGCTTGCTAAACGAGCTTCCACATACAATTCAAAACCATCTTCACCTGTATAACCTGTTCGAGAAGCAAACACTGGAACCGTGGCAATTTCCACATTTTCTTGAAAACGAAACGGTCCGATTTCAGCCAGATTTGTTGACGTAAGTGTTTGTAGTACCTCAATTGCTTTTGGACCTTGAACAGCTAATAGAGCTGTTCCCTCGGACTGATTTGTAAGTGTTAGTTCACCTTTTATGTGCTTTTTAATCCAAGCAATATCAGAATCAATATTAGCAGCATTTAAAACGAGTAAATAGGATGTTTCCGAACGTCGATAAACGATCAAATCATCAACCGTTCCACCATTTTCCGTACACATTGCATTATATTGCGCCTGGTTATCGCTCAATTTTGACAAATCGTTCGTCAGCAACATCTGTAAATTCTCTAGCGCATCTGTTCCCTCTACAAGTAGTTCACCCATATGGGATACATCAAACAATCCAGCAGCTTTTCTCACAGCTTCGTGTTCATTTTTTATACCCGAAAAAGAAACAGGCATTTCCCAACCGCCAAAATCCACAGTTTTTGCAGAGTGTTTGTATTCATCAAATAATGGAGTACGTTTTAGTGCCATCTTGAATCCCCCTTATTTCTACTAATGCTGATAAAAAAAGGACAGAGCAAACACACATATGTGTGTTTGCTCTGTCCTTGAACCAGAAAGTTTCTCTCGGCAGTTAATCACCGAATTGTCTTCGTGGGTGGCTTTAAATAAGCACTCTCCAGAGTTGCGTCAAGTAAAAGTCTTCTTTGCCTGAGAGATTCGCATTTGCTTGCTCCTTCGGCGCTGCGCAACTTTCATTCACGCAGTCTCTCCCTTTACCATCATCCGCATATGAACTTAGGTAAAAACGTGGTCGCACGAATAAGCAACCTGTTTTAAAAATGTCGATTATGTACATACTAAAAACGTCTACTGACACTTCTTATCCTACCAATGGATAGAAATTGCGCAACAGATTTTTCTCGAAAAAACGATAATCACTGTGAAATAAAGGATGTGAGCAGCTTGAATATTAACATTAACTTCGATAATAGCTGGAATGTTCGTTTCTTGGAAAGGATTGAGCAAGATGGTCCTTGGTCTGACTTTGAAACGTATAAACTCGCTTATGAAGCACAACAACATCAACTAATTCCTGATTTTCATGGTCTGCTTGCACCACGCTATCTCCCTGGTTTACAACCGTTTGACCACCAACTTGAAGCAGCACAAACTGTGATTGAACAAATGAACGGAAAAGCAATTCTTGCGGATGAAGTTGGACTTGGGAAAACCATTGAGGCGGGACTTATTTTGAAAGAATATATGATTCGTGGACTTGTTAAAAAAGCGCTTATTCTTGTTCCTGCTTCACTTGTTTCACAATGGGCTGTTGAGCTGACCTCAAAGTTTTATATTCCTGCAATCCCCCAGAAAAAGTCATATGTGTGGGAACAATGCGAGGTTGTTGTCGCTTCAATTGATACAGCAAAACGAACACCACATCGAGACATTGTTTTAAATCAACCTTATGATATGGTCATCATTGATGAAGCTCATAAGCTTAAAAACCCAAAAACAAAAAACTATGAGTTTATTCGTCTCCTTAAAAAGAAATTTTGCTTACTATTAACTGCTACACCCGTGCAAAACAAACTCGAAGAAATCTTTAATCTTGTGTCGCTATTAAAACCAGGACATTTAGGAAATATAGAAACCTTCGACAAAGAATTCCGATCGAACGGACGTTCCGCAAAAAATGATGAACAATTACGCGCACTCGTACAAAAAGTAATGGTTAGGAACCGCCGTGAAGAAACAGGGATTGAGTGGACGAAGCGTGTAATCAATACAATCCCCATTCATTTTAGTGAAAGTGAAAGAAACTTTTATGAAAAATTAGAACTATCACACGGAAATATAAACCATTTCACTTTGCTTACTTTAAAGCGAGAGCTTTGTTCTAGCCGTGAAGCCGTGTTTATGACTCTTAAAAACACGATCGAAAAAGCGCAAAGTGAAGAACGTGATGCAACGTTTGCAATCGAGCTCCTCAATGAAGCAGCAACTGTTGAAGGACATGCAAAGGCGGAAAAAGCGCTTGAGCTAATAAAATCAGTTGATGATAAAGTGATTATTTTCACTGAATATCGTGCTACACAAATGTATTTGCAGTGGTACTTAAAACAACATGGTATTACAAGCGTACCGTTTCGCGGAGGCTTTAAACGCGGAAAAAAAGATTGGATGCGCGAGTTATTCAAAAACCATGCCCAAGTACTCATTGCTACAGAAGCAGGCGGTGAAGGGATAAACCTGCAATTCTGCCACCATATTATCAATTATGATTTACCTTGGAATCCAATGCGAATTGAACAACGAATTGGCCGACTTCATCGACTTGGCAAGAACACGATGTACATATTTACAATTTCGCTGTTCAAGATACGATTGAACAAAAAATCTTGGAGCTTCTGTATGAAAAAATTCATTTATTCGAGTCTGTTATTGGTGAATTGGATGATATTCTGGCAAGAATCGAGTTACCCAATATAGAAGAGCATGTAAAAACAATTATAGAAAGCTCTTCTTCTGATGGAGAAATGAAAATAAAATTTGACCATTTAGCCGCTATCATGAATGAAGCTCAAGAAGAACTACATTCAGAGAAAAAAGAGGGAGAAGAAGATCATGAAACAGCATGAGATTCACCGCTATTTGCGCAGATACTTCATCGCAAATGAAAGTACAATCGTGGAAGAATCACCTGCTCATATAAGCGTTCAATTGTCGATTAAATTAGATAAAGAATTAATGAACCGCCCTTTTTATTGGCATTATCTAGAGAAGACAGGTGGTGTTCCAAACCCAATGACTTTAACCTTGATTACCGATCAAAACAGTTGTCCTGACCATGTAAAAGGAGAACCAATCCATTTTGGTTCTCCACGGTTAAATCAGATTTTCGCTTCAGCAAAAGAACTCGGGAGCTTCATTCGTATGTACGAACAAAAATCAAATTTAGCAGGGGGCTCACATCCCCTACATCCATGGCTCTCATTAAACGCTAATGTATCATTTCAATGTGACCGCAAAAAAGATGTTATGCTTTCTCTTGGCTTGAATCTCATTCACGGGCAAATCGTTCCTCAATTCTTTGACCGCCTAAAACCCTTGTCGCTCACACCAAAAATTCCGGACTATTGTTTTACGTTATCACCACTAATCCGCGTAGAATCAGGGATTGCACGGTTACAAAAAATGATTCGAACATTTGCTGAAAATGAACCAGCAGACTGGGCAGTTTCAGCACACTCACGTTGGCAAACAGATGCGGACTTGCTTGAATCCTTTTATGAAAACGAAGAAGAAAAACCAGCAAGTTACACAGCAGAAAAACAAGCATTACAAGAACAATATGAGCCACGGATCGATGTTTCCCTTGTTAATGGTGGTATATTCTATTTACATCAGCAACAATTCCAATAAATAAAAAAACAACTGCTGTAAACAGCAGTTGTTTTTTACAATGGTATTCCTTGACCATGAACAAGGTAGCTATACATTGTCGCAATGGAAAAGAATCCAAATACGAGTACTGCTACACCACTAAAACCCAAGGCGAAAAAGTTCTCTTTTCAGACTAGATACTCCACCCAACGCGGATAGAATCGCTATTAAAAGAAACAAAATAGCTAAAACCATTGAGCATATCCTCCACACTATGTATTTGTTTATTATTGTACCCGTTTTCATGTAATTTGTCGAGCCGGCTTTCTTTGCTCCCTCTTCTCACTATGCTACACTTTACACATAGATTAAAGGAGGTTGACGATGTTTAAGCAAATACCACTTGGACCGATTCAGACTAATGCATATGTTCTCTACAACAGCAATAAAGATGCAGTTGTTTTTGACCCAGGCGGCGATGGTAGCGCATTTACTGAATGGCTAAAAGCCGAACAGCTCAATCCCATCGCCATCTTGCTTACTCATGCTCACTTTGACCACATCGGTGCTGTCGACGACGTGAAAGAAGCATTTGATTGCCCTGTTTATCTTCATAAAGCAGAACAAGATTGGCTAGGCGATCCGGCACTTAATGGCTCTGCACGCCTTACTGGACGAGCGTTAACTACCGCACAACCAGCCGATAAACTCTTAACAGGTGATGGTCCACTAACAATTGGTTCATTTTCTTTTGAACTCTTGCACACCCCAGGCCATTCCCCTGGAAGCATTTCTTATTATTATCAAGAAGAAAACATTGTTTTCTCTGGGGACGCCCTGTTCCAACATAGCATCGGTCGTACAGACTTAAATGGCGGAAATCAGAATCAATTGCTAGAAAGCATTCACAACAAGATCCTTAAACTGCCTGAAGACACAATCGTAGCTTCAGGACACGGACCACTTACAACGATACAAGCTGAAATGGATCACAATCCATTTCTATCAGGATTTTAAAAAGAACCGCTGCTTTTCATATAAAAAGCGGCGGTTTTTATATGTATATATTAATGCCCAAAGCTTGGCACATTGATAAAGACAGTGTAATACGTAAAGCCTACAAAAAACACCGTACAATATCCTGCAAATATATATACATATACCCGTTCAGACAGTTTTAGGTAGCCAAGCGCAATTAAAATAACCGTTTGCGCAAAGAATAGGAGCGCCATATTATACATATTCCCAATATAGAAAAGAACAGCAAAAATACCCGTCCAAAAACCTAAAACCCGATACATGCGATCCATCATATCTACCCCTCCTTTTCATACAACTGTCTTACTCATTATATACGAGAACATGATTTTTTTGTAAATGCTTACTTATATATAGGAAGGCGCTTCCTAGCGCCTTCTCTCTTTCATTCGCCGCTTAAGCATCGATACCGCTAAAGGCATAACACCAAATGCCCAATGTGATAACGGTTCTTTCATTTCTTTTTTCTGCACCCGTTCTGCTTTTCGTTGTGTTTTTGGCTTATCAATTTGCTTCACTGCTTCTTGTGTTGCAAACTTCAATAAGTCTTGGAAAGACATAGATGTCACCTCATACTTAGCCTTTCCGCTTTACCTGTTTTTTAACCTACACCCCTTCCTCATATCGAATAATATTTCCGTTTTTATCAATGTACACATTCGCTTTTCGCTCTGAACCATTTGGAAGTTTGGCGTTTAGTAAATAACGATTATCCATTTTCTTCATATTTACAGTCATCGACGGATAATGCCATTCTTCCGCTTCTAAATCGGGATCATGTGCGATCTGCATTAATCCTAGTTGCAATCCATTTTCTAATGTTAATAAATCCGCTTGCTGTTCCAGGAACATCCTTTCCCGCTCATAATCATACAGAAGCCATAAAAAGAAACTACAAATAGCAAAAAGAACAAGAATAGTTAAAAATAAAATTCCCCCTCCTTCATTTTTAACTAGCTGCTTGAAACATTTTCTTAACTGTCCAGAATGATCGCTCATATGTTTTACCACTTTCCAATACAACCGTGCATGCCAATCCTGCGTTTTTCTGTTGCACGAAAAGGATTCAACTCCTTCACTCATAATAACAACACCTTTACCATCGCGATAACGCTGTAATCGCTTATGGGTTCTAAGTTCATATGAAATAATTGAACTCCCTTCATATATTTCCAAACGGTTATCTTTCCATATAATTAATTCAGCACCTTTTGCTTCTATGGCGATGTGATTAAAAAAAGTAGCAGTATCCAAATGATTCGAGCCCGTTTTCAAATCAATTAGTTGAAGCAAATTCGGTAACACAATCGCTAATGCAGTCAAGATAAAAAGACCGATTAATTGTTCAATATAAGTAAATCCCTCATTTCCCCGCAAAAACATAGACACAGTTGTTTTCGACTTTTTTCACCACACTTTTTTTACAATATTCTTTAATCGTTCTATCAATCGTGCTGCTCCAGCCAGGCTCATCATCCCGCACGTAAAAAGTATTTCTTTTTTCTTCTAATTGAAACAAAATTTGTTGTTCTTCGTGCAATTTACCACGCTCTTGAAAAACCCAAATATAAAGTGGCAAAACAAAAGAAACAACTAAGCTTATCAAGCATAAACTAATAAGGGATTCCATCATGATAAACCCTTTACAATTCCCGATACACAATTCTCCCCTTTCCGATTTGCACAGAAAAACGCACATGCATATGGTCGGTTGAAATATTCCAAGAGCCTGTTTTTTGTGGATGACCATTTGAAAGGAAAGCTACCTCACTTATATCCATCGTAATTGGGTTAGCTGTTATTGCGATTGGATAATCAAATCGCAGTTGTTCCCTCCCTCCATAAAACAAGATTAATTCATTGTGTTCAAATAAAACTGTCACTTTTTTCCCTTGTGACATTGAGAGATGTTGCGCGAAGACAAGGTCATTACGAAGTTTCTCAATTGCGGCTTTCTCATCTGTTATATTGTGGCTTGGTGTTAGAAAAAAGGTTGGAAGTAATAAAAGAATGGAGAGTAAACTGAGGCTAAAAAGTATTTCCGTTAATGTAAATCCTTTATTGTCCTTGAACAACAATAACAACTTCTTTTCCGACTAATTCGAGGTTTTTTCCTGCGGCACATGTAATTTGATCGACATACCCATCTTGAACTAAGGTCTCGAGATTACGTGGCGTATTACCATGTTCTGCTTCATAAGCTGCCACTTGTGTTTGAACAAGTTTTTTAGTTGCCTCACAACTTTTATCACCTGCAATATCCGTATTTTTAGACATATTAGGTAATGCAATCAGTAACAGAACCGAGATAATCATTAGCACGACAAGCATCTCAATTAACGTAAACCCTTTTTCATTTTTAAATCGTTTTTTCATAACTCACCTCTATCCTATAATCTAATCTTCGCATTAATCCTCCTCTCTAAATAAAGTTGTTTCTCTTATTAGACAAGAAGTTTCAAAATCCTGCATCTTTTTTATAAATGTCGAAAAAAGACTGATTTTCTTCCAATTAACAACTGATACCCTTCCATTTCAATTACGTTTATTATTTGCTATACTTTTTGGAGAACGAATTGAGAGGATTACATTTATGCAAACATTATTATTATTAATCATTCGCTTTTATAGACGATTTATTTCCCCGATATTGCCGCCAAGATGCCGTTTTTATCCCACTTGTTCTCAATATGGACTTGAGGCCATTCAACGGTTCGGAGCGTTAAAAGGTGGTTATTTAACGATCAAACGCTTGCTTAAATGTCATCCTTTCCACCCCGGCGGTTTTGATTATGTGCCTTGTAACCATCAACATACAAAACAACAACAAAAAAACCTTTAAGTGAATATCACTTAAAGGTTTTTTTAATGCGGGTGAAGGGACTTGAACCCCCACGTCATAAAGACACTAGATCCTAAGTCTAGCGCGTCTGCCAATTCCGCCACACCCGCGTATTTACTTTATTTATATGGCGGAGAAGGAGGGATTTGAACCCTCGCGCCGCTCGCGCGACCTACACCCTTAGCAGGGGCGCCCTTCAGCCACTTGGGTACTTCTCCTAATTAAAACATTTACGTAAGGTGATGGGCCTGAGTGGACTCGAACCACCGACCTCACGCTTATCAGGCGTGCGCTCTAACCAGCTGAGCTACAGGCCCTTACTTAAATGGTAAAGCGGGTGATGAGAATCGAACTCACATCATCAGCTTGGAAGGCTGAGGTTTTACCACTAAACTACACCCGCATATTTTGCTAAATGAGGTCACTAATTAAAGAGAGCGGAAGACGGGATTCGAACCCGCGACCCCCACCTTGGCAAGGTGATGTTCTACCACTGAACTACTTCCGCATATGGCTGGGCTACCTGGGATCGAACCAGGGAATGACGGAATCAAAATCCGTTGCCTTACCGCTTGGCTATAGCCCAAGATTGGTTGCGGGGGGCGGATTTGAACCACCGACCTTCGGGTTATGAGCCCGACGAGCTACCAGACTGCTCCACCCCGCGACGCTAAAAGATACTTTCTTTTACACTTCATTGATAAAAGGAGTGTTTTATCCTCTTCTTATTACCGGTATTCTGAATATGTAGAAACGATTCGTAACACAATCATAAAACCGTTAAATTTGTCGATTATGCCATTTAAAAAACATGGCGGAGGAAGAGGGATTCGAACCCCCGCGCGGTGTAACCCGCCTGTCGGTTTTCAAGACCGATCCCTTCAGCCGGACTTGGGTATTCCTCCGAATAAAGTGGAGCCTAGCGGGATCGAACCGCTGACCTCCTGCGTGCAAAGCAGGCGCTCTCCCAGCTGAGCTAAGGCCCCAAAACAAACACATTATGTATGCCGCATCGACTAACGTCAGCGACATTTAATAATATAACACATGATTTGATTATGATCAAGGTTTATTTGAAAATCTTTTTTTATTCTTTTTCGCTATGTCATGTTTACTGGTAAGTAATAGATCGCACTATCTATTTTACCGATACTCCCCCTAAAGGTCAAGCTGCTCACTGCAAAGAGCCAATCATTTCAAACATCGGCAACATCACGACGAGAAATAATAGAAAAACAAACCCTCCAATACAAATCAACAAAATCGGTTGAAGCCAAACAACTCCTTTTTGCAGTTTATCCTCCATTTCTTGAAAAAGCCATGCACTATATTGCTGCAAATCACCAGATACAGTACCTGTCCGCATTCCATTTTCTATGACAATTGCGAGTTCATCTAAATAATAGTTTTGCGATCGCATATATACAACTAATGATTCTCCAGTCGCCAAGGCCTTTTTCATCATCGATGCCTCTGCTTGAAAAAATCGAAGAAGGCTTTGATTCTCAAATATCGTTAAGGCTTGTTGGAAGGTCATGCCTGTTTCAAGCAATCGCCCCAATTGCAGAGAGAAGTAATAAGATATTAGTTGTTGTACAAGTACTTTTGATCGACTCCATTTCAAAAAGATCGCAATTTTTTCATGTGGTGGCGTTTCTTTATAGTGCTTATAAAAGAAAAATATACAACAAGTACCCATTCCAAGAATAGCAAGACAAATATAAGGAGATATCTCTAAAAATTGAAAGAAAATTTTTGTAAGCAACGGGGGAGATTGCTGCATTGTTACAAACAATGCTTGAAAGTGAGGTACGATGAAATGATTCAACACAATTAAAACGACAATTGTCCCCCATAATAAAAACATTGGGTAGCGCAATAATTTCTGGAACTGTTTTTTTGTCGTGAGTCGCTTTTGGGCAAGTGAAGCTGCTAATACTAGTCCTTCTGCCAGCTCTCCTTGCTCTTCATAAAAATAAACATACGACCGAATCTCATTTGGCAAGTGTAAACAATCCAGCTTGCACATAAAGTTGCCCCGTCTCTTAATTGTACCCGAATGAGTTCGATTTGACTTTTAAAATGGTCTGAACTATAAACTTGCAAAAAAGAGAGTGCGTTCTCCATGTGATATCCTTTTTGAAGAAGTTCACCGAGGCGCTTTATAAATCTTATTCCTTCCTCTTGATTCTTACTTTTACGTTTTTTTTTCATGCTTCACCTCAAGAATCAATATACCCAACTAAATGATTTAATCCTTCCTCATCTATTGCATTTATAGACCAAGCTCGTTTAATAGACTGTCTCATCGTTAAGTGGATATTCGGTTTTTCGCCCACACTTGCTTGTTTTAGCTCTTTACTTAACAACCATTCATACAATGAAAAACGTTGATTTGTCCCCATAAGTTTAACTAATTTTTGATGCACAACTGCACGAATACAATCATAACCAGAGCTAATGCCCAGTTCATGTAATCGTTGAAAAGTATAGAAGGCATTTTCTGCATGTAGACTCGCTATAACTAAATGGCCTGTTATTGCAGCTTGAAAAGCCAATTTGGCAGTTTTTTCATCACGAATCTCTCCAATGACGATTACATCAGGATCATGACGGAGCACTGCTTTTAAAGCCGTTTCAAAAGTAATACCTGCTCTTTCATTTGTTTCAACTTGGATCACACCTTCTAATGATCGTTCTACTGGATCTTCAATTGAAACGATTACTCGCCTCCCAACTTTCATCAACTCTTCAAGAATTGCATAAATCGTCGTCGTCTTGCCAGAACCTGTTGGACCTGTAAACAAGATTAAGCCACTTTGAAAGGTAAGAAGTTTTGCCAACTTGCGTTTATCCGTTTGGAATAATGAAAGTGAAAAAAGTGTTCGCGTAGCTATAAACGGTGAAATGCGAATTGCCATGCTTTCATAAGGTTGAGCTGGCAATGTAGAAAATCGAAGTGTAAAGAAGGAGTCATTCCATTTGTAGACCATTGCTTTACTTTGTGGTTTTCGTCTTTCCCCTATATCCATTCCTGCGCTGTATTTAAGAAAGCTAATTACTCTGACACCAGAATCAGGTTCAAGTAACGACCCAGTTACGAGCATGCCAGCTATACGATAATGGATTTGGTACTTCTGTGCTCGGCAGGAAATGAACATCACTTGCATTCATTTGAAATGCATGTTGAAGCAAATTATTGCTGATTTGTTCCGTTTCAGCCAAATTCTCACCACCTTTTTAAATTGATATTTCGACAATCATCCCCTTTATCCTGCTTGCTTGCATCCTTTTTTCTTGATTGTTTACTAAAAAAACTTAACCGTTCTATTTCACTTAGTAACACCTCTATAAATTTCCCGTTCGTTTACTCCTTCCTCTTTACTTATTTCCACTATCTTTTTCAAGAAAGCCTTTAAAATCAAGATTGCACCAATTCCATTTGCTTGATACGATTACATACTGAAAGGAGCTTCCATGAAAACCGCACTTTATTTAAATAAACCGCTTTTTTTGCCTAAGCTTTCTCGGGATAGATGGCATAAACTCTATTTAGCAAGTAAACAGGGAAATGTTTTTGTATCCATTGTGGCATTCCTGTCAAAATGGATTTTGGCATTCATCAAATGCCTGAATTTATCCACCCAACTGCATCCCATCTCGATTGCCATCAAGAAGTAAAGGCGTATGAACATGCGATGCAATCAGAAGAAGAAACAGCGGCAACAACTGTTCATGGGTTTCGGCTTCCTTCTAGACAAAACATTAAAAACAACAGTAATGAGTCAACATGGAAAGAACCGGTACCTTTTGAACCATTACCTCCCTACAAGCCTAGGAACAATAGTGCTTTCATTAGCCACCCATATCGGCAAAAACTAAAACAATCCAATCTTCACTTCGACGAAAGCCAATGGGAAGCCGTTCAACATAAGGACGGACCTTTGCTTTTATTAGCTGGAGCTGGTAGTGGCAAAACAAGAGTGTTGACTGCACGAGCTGCATATATGCTCAGTGAAGCAAACATACCAGTTAATAAAATGGCATTGGTTACATTTACCGCAAAAGCTGCACATGAAATGAAAGATCGCATGAGCTTATATCCAGGTGTAACAGATCAAATGTCTCGGCAGCTTTTAGTTCGGACTTTTCACAGCTTATTTGTTAAAATGCTTAACCATTTTGATCCTAACAAATGGCATATGTCCAACTTGCTTAAATGGCCCTTACAACTAGTAAAAGAAGCTGGTCTTGAAATGAACCTTGATGAAAATGAGTTTGCGTATGATCATGCACTTACACAAATTAGTTGGTGGAAAAATCAAATGATTTCTCCAGATAACATTTCACCCAAAAAACCATTTGAAGAAAAGGCTGCCTTGCTCTACAAAAGGTATGAAGAAAAGCGAGAAGCAGCTGGATTATTTGATTTTGATGATATGCTTACAGGATGCCTTATTATGTTGCAAGAAAACGCCCCTTTATTAAGACGTTATCAGGAACGTTTTGCTTATTTATCAGTGGACGAGTTCCAAGATATAAATAAAATCCAGTTTGAAATTATAAAATTGCTTGCTTATCCTCAGCAAAATGTATGTGTCGTTGGAGACGATGATCAATCCATTTACGCTTTTAGAGGAAGTGATCCGCATTACATTCAATCGTTTAAAGAGCACTTCCCTCTGGCAAAAACAATTAGCTTAGTTGAAAATTATCGATCTTCTCACCAAATTATCGCAGGAGCCAATCGAGTGATTGAAAAAAATCTAAAAAGAATTCCTAAACGGTTAATTGCTCAACATTCATCTGCTCACACTCCTTATTTCTTCTTTCCATTTAACGAAGAGGAAGAAGCAACGATGATTGTTGAGGAAATGAGCAACCTGATAGAAAACGGCGCAAAGCCAGATTCATTTGCAATTCTTTATCGCACCAACGTTAGTGTAAGAGCTATCGTTGAACGCTTAATTGATTCACGACTTCCATTTTCAATCGACCAAGACTTAGATTGTTTTTATGAGCGGAAAATTATACGGAAGGCGTTGTCATTTTTACGCATTGGATTAAACGAGGAGAAACAAGAGATTATGAGAGAATTGTTACAAGCACTCTTTGTTAAACAAGAAAAAATGACAGAAATGCTCGTTATTCAGCGTCAAGAAGCCTGTACATTGTTAGAATCACTCTCGCTACTTAGTGGACTACCTCCATTTCAACAAAAAAAAGTGAAATCACTTCCGAACGAGTGCAGGAAACTGCAAAAACTCCGCCCAGAACAAGCATTAGAGACGATCGAACAAGAGCTAGGATTTAAAGATACCGTCAAGAAACAAGGACAAGAAGGAAATAAAATGGACAAGGGCAGCGATGACTTTCGACAATTAAAAGTTGTTGCTGGACAATTTGAAACGGTCCAAGCATTTTTAGCACATGTCGAACACATTATTGCGAAACAATCAGCGCTAAAACACGCTCCAAAAGAGAGTGATGTCATTCAACTAATGACAATTCACCGTTCGAAAGGATTAGAATACAAACATGTATTTATAGCAGGCTGTGTAGAAAGAGGCTTACCACATGAATACGCATTAGATGCTCTTCGCGAAGGGGATGAAGACCCGATGCAAGAAGAAAGACGTCTCATGTACGTAGCTATGACGCGTGCCAAAGAGCGCTTATCCATTTCCATCCCCATCCATTATCGCGGCAGAAGAAGCTACCCTTCACGTTTCCTCCGCCCCATACTAAAAAGCGGCTTCTAAACGAAGTCGCTTTTTTCGTATGGACTAGTACAACCTAAATCATTCATAGAATGATAAAAATGTTATTTAATTTTTTTGAAGGATGAGAGGCAGGGACCAATATGAAAACAAGTATTGTTATGCTAACTTATAATCAACTAGAGCTAACGCAGCAATGTTTAACCAGTTTATCCCTCCATACAGATATGAAAGAAACAGAATTAATTATTATTGATAACGGTTCGACTGATGGAACTAGAGAATTTTTACAGAAAGATGATCGTATCAGACTGGTGTTAAATGAGCTGAATGTAGGTTTTGCGAAAGGATGCAACCAAGGAATTGATTTAGCAACTGGAGATGAAATTGTATTTCTTAATAATGATACGATTCTTACTGAAAATTGGCTTACTTCCATGCAAAACGCAATGAATTCTGACAAATCAATTGGAATGGTCGGCCCAATGAGTAACTATGTTAGCGGAAGTCAACTTATCGAGAACCCCTACACGTCACTTGAACAATTACCTGATTACGCAAAAAAACGTGCTAAAGAGTTTAAAGGTCAATTACGCTTTGTTCTCAGATTGGTCGGCTTTTGCTTACTGGTCAAACGTGATGTGATAGAAAAGATTGGTCCTTTTGACGAACGTTATGCAGTTGGCTCATTTGAAGATGATGATTTTTGTCTTCGAGGTGTTTTAAATGGATTCAAATTAGCTATTGCTCTTGATGCACATGTCCACCACCATGGGCACGCTACTTTTACCGGTAGTCCAGAAATCAATTTTAATCAAATCTACTGGGAAAACAGAGCTCGATTTACTGAAAAATGGCGTACGGATGTGATGTATTTTATGCATCCCCGACCAGAACTTGTTAACCTGGTTCCTAAAGATGCTAAACAGGTACTTGATATAGGCTGTGGTGCTGGAGCATCCGGACTTGAACTAATCAACCGCCAAGGCTGTCGTTTAACGGGTATTGAAGGCAATCCAGAAATGGCACATATCGCAAAAACATATTACGAAGATGTTCTAGTTATCAATTTAGATGATGAAAAACCAGAATTTGAGCCAAATTCTTTTGATACATTACTGTTCGCAGACGTCCTAGAGCATTTAAAAGATCCTTGGGCAATTGTTCAACATTACAGTACATTTTTAAAGCCTGGCGGTTCGATTATAGCAAGCATCCCGAATATTACACATGCTGAAGCTTTGCTACCAATGTTAATGGGACGTTTTGATTACGCAGATGCCGGAATTTTAGATCGGACCCACCTGCGCTTCTTTACGCCACAGACCATTTTAACGCTTTTTCCTGAGAATCAATTCACAGTTAGACAGCAGTTCTCTACTAATATCCCTATACCAGCAGCAACACGTACTTTTTTCTATGAAGTAAGCCTATTAGGAAAAAAGTTCGGATTTGATCTAAGCCGACTTGGAGATGATGTGAATGTGTATCAATCAATTATCCGCTCAAGAAGCGCTAATCTCTCGGTAAAATAAGTGCGATTGTAGGCAACACGCTCGTCATTCGGAAGATACGTACTAGCAAGTTCATTTTGTTCATTCCCTTTCTCAGTTAAGCCCATCTTATCGTAACAAACGGCAAGTTGGAGGTGAGGAATCCAAGTTTCACAAGCAATATTTCGAAAATAACCATTCGTTTCTTTATTGGTTACTGCTTGCTCATACCAATAGGCAGCTTCCGGAAACAATTGTTTCTCAAAAAAGATATGCCCAATTCGGCAGCATGTCTCTGGTTTTGGTTTTCCATACTCAAGGGCACGAAACGACCAATCACGCGCTTTTTCTACTATCCCTAAATTGCTGTAGCAGTCCGCCAACTTATTACATGCACGAATAACATCCTCTATACCAACCTTTTTCTGTTTTATAAATTGAATGTAATGATTGATTGCCTCTTCGAACTTACTATGGTCTGTTAATTCATTTGCATAATAGAGCAAATCTCTAGGAGAGAACGTTTCATTGTTACGTTTCATTTCTTCATAGATCTCTAAATTCCGTGTTAAGTCATGGCCGTTATCCAACGATAAATGTGTGACAGCAATGTCACTATGCTCAAGATTTCCGAAGACTTCTAAATACTCATGTACGGCACCATGCCATTTAAATTGATTTTCTGCTTTCACTAGTCTAAAACGACGTATACTTGATGTTACGCCCCCGCTCCCATCAAAACCTAGATGATAATCCATTGATACGGCATCCGTTCTCGGGGTAATATTCCTTTTTAACTCCTGCAGCTTTTGTACATCATCCGCTTTAAAAACATCATCGGCATCTAACCAGAGAATAAATGGTTTCGTCGCATAAGAAAACGCCTTATTTCGAGCTTTAGCAAAATGATTTACCCATTCAAATTCATAGATTTTATCCGTAAAACGACCTGCTATCTCTTTCGTTTTATCAGTGGAACCAGTATCTAAAATAATGATTTCATCAACTACATTCGCTACACTTTTTAAACACCGTTCCAATACTATCTCTTCGTCTTTTACAATCATACATAAACTAATTTCAATCACTTGCGCCACCTCCACAGCATAGTCTACGCCTAGAAAAGGAGCTCGGTGTCTGTCACACTTTTTATTTTTTTAGACACTAATTCAATCATAATTTCTCTTTTTCATCATATACTTTACAAAGACAATAATGAGCTGAAAAGGACTAAGGTTAGTGATCAATCCACAACGCGTCTAACTGCTATTCAGTTGCAGCAACGATTAATTCACGCATATCAATACTTAAACCTCTAACGGTCACAGAAACGATTAACGGCCTTACTCCTATGAAATCCAGGAATAAAGCCGCTTAAATCATTTTTATTATTTACGCTGTCTACTTGCTCGATCAGTTCAGTTAAGGGTCCGTTTTTTGTTTAAAAGAAAAATCGATTGTTTTTCAGTGGCTCCCTAAAACTCGACAGCTTTCTTCCATTGTCCTTAAAGAATATCCAGTTCCACTAGTAATGCCAGTAATATAGCAATCTGAATTTGAATGTTGACCGCTACTTGAGTATCAGTAGTCGACACCTTAACTTTTCGAGAATTATCAACAATCGTTTTCTGGCGAGTTACTTGCTTAATTTTAGACGACTGAAGAATCTCTTGTGTAATGTCTTCTGCATTGTCGTTGCCAGCAAGAGAAATGCGAATAATTATTGCGATGGCGGCCTGGATGGCTACTTGTAAATTTATAGCCGCTTTTGTATCAGTGGATTGAACATCAACGTCACAAGAGTCTTTAATATAAATGACTTCTTCTGAAATCTGTATCTCTTTGTTTGCCTGAGTTGCATGTTGTGTTATGCCATCAGCATCCATTGGATGGCATTCATGTGGGTCTAAGGCAGACCATTTATGGTCTTCTTTTTTCGTATGGCAGCTTTCTTCCTTCTTACAACTGTTACATGAACACGAACAATCGTCGTATTTCGGTTTATCTAGAAACCGTGTGAATTCTCCACTCATGATTTTCCCTCCATTTTAAAGTCTAATTTAGATTATGCTCTTACATCCAATTCGCCTGTACTCATGACCAAGAATAGACACCCAATTATTTAGGATTCTTTCCCTTCATTACTCAGTTGATTTTCTTTTTTCCGCCTTTCTTTTCAAGAGTTCGCTGAAGGGATCCGTCTTTGCCTTAGATTCTTCATTCTTATTACCCTTAGCTGCTGACGCCCCTTCTCCCTCTTGAGTTTCATTATCTTTTAAAAATCTTCGACTTGTTGTTGCAATCCTAGTGCTGTGCTGCGCATCTTTTCTTTGTCCTCTTCCGATAGATCGTTAGCTGGCGAAACATTGTGTTTCTTCAAGATTCGACGCACAACCACTTCAATAAGTTGTTGATACTGATTGTTCACACAATAACCTCCTCATAGTGTAATTTAATGAACATTAATACAATATGGGTTTAGCTTGTCTTAAGTGTGTGATAAGTGCGGAGAAATGAACTAATTTGCCTGCTAAAACAGCCCAATTATAGTGGGGAAATATTGAGGAACTAAAGCAGACCCATAGTCAAAACACATTTAGTCTTATGAGATAGGCTTGATCTTTGATGGTTAAATAAAAAGAATTATTGGCATTATATCTGCTTATTGGTCGATTTTTATAACCGCATGATCATCCCCACTGAAAGAACGTCTCCATGCTGCCTCCACTTGCTATAAAGTAAAAATTCTATCGGTAGGTTCTTCCTCCATTCCCCTGATGATTCGTCACGTAAGTAAAGAAGAAAGACGAAGCACTAGATCGAGCGCTTCGCCTGACGTCATGTTTATTAATAGAAGAAATTGCGCCCATGGCCAAAACAGTTGTTACAGCGACAACGGTTAAAGCATCTGCGGTTTTTGCAGAAGTCATGATGATCTTTTTTATCACAGCCGCAGTGGCACTTCCTATCACGGTCATGATGATCTTTTTTATCACAACCGCAGTGGCACTTCCTATCACGGTCATGATGATCTTTTTTATCACAGCCGCAGCGGAACTTCTTATCCCAACAGTCACAGTGATCCTTACTCAATAGTATCCCTCCTTTCCTCTGTATTGCTATATTCTATGATTTTGTCCATAAAACGAAGCGGCGTTCGCGGTGAGCTTTCAACCAATTATTGAGTAAATCGCAAAAAGTCTCTACAGAAAACAAGATAGGGCATTTACCCATACCGAAATAAGGGCACTTTACATACACTGATATCAGCAAAAGAAGGGGGAGAAAAACATTGAGTCAAAGTAATCTATTTCGGTATAAAGAAGTGACAGCCGCGAAAAAAGTTGTTACAAAACCTAAAAAAGTCATCTTGAATTCTGAAGAGACGGTCAAGCAGTCTGAGGAGACTACCAAGAAACCTAAAAAAGTTGCCGAGAAACCTGAAGTAGAGATGGAAGAGGGCAAAAAAGAAACAAAAGTTGTTAAGCCTCGCCCTCACCTTGATTTTTGTGAAAAAATAATCAAGGGTAAGATTTGCAATTCGGGCACCGATTTTGTTGACATCCTTCGCGATGATTATACGGTGGTCACAGTGTTACGAGAATCTATTCGGAAAATTAAATGGATTGATCCGGACTGCAATCCTTGCACTTGTGATACTTGTTGTGATGATTGCGATTGTGATACTTGTTGTGATGATTGCGATTGTGATCATGACTGTTGCTGCGATGATCATCATTTGGGACGGCATCACGGTGGATGCTGCGATGTCGTTTGCTTACATGACTTTTCGATCCCAAGATGTGACGACCGAATCCAGTTACGTCTTGCAGGACTCACAGGGGATTTAAACTTTCAATTTTTCCGAAAAAGAGGTTGTGAAGTCATTATTGAGTGTTCATCATGAAAGAGACGATTGCTCCTCTAATTCATCATGTGTTTAGACAGATAAACATGCATATCGTTATTTTTTCCAGATGACAATAAAAACAAGACACATCGAGTAGGGGGTATCATTATCCGACCTCTCACACCACCGTACTTACCAATCGATCCGTATACCATGGTTCAAAAGTATGTACGTTTTTTTAGTGTTGTGCACGAGAGATTTAGTCCAAATTGGGCTAGTCTCTTGTTTGTGATAGTCTTTGTTAGTTAGCATCCACGAGTAGGCAGTGCGGATGGCACCATTGCTTGTATGGCTATATTTGTAGGCTGTATAATTGTTCATCCACTGATTAATAAGGTTCTTTCTGCGATTCTTGACTGTTTTCCACCTTTTCCAAATACACGCTCTGAATTGGTCAGTTCATCTAAAGTTAGTAAACTGGATTGAATTATCAACAAAAATAGATGTCATCCGACAAAACACGTCGCCATGGACACCCTTGCTTTTGGCTATGTACTTACCGCTCCATTGGTCGGACTCGGGGCTTTCATCAGTTAGAGTTCTCCCATGCTGTGCGAACAAAAGAACCTGCACAGAATGTACAGGTTAAATTTTTATAAAACAAATGTCTTCCAGTTGAATTTTTTCTATTTGCGTTTCTTGAATATCTTCTACCTCATGCTCATGTTTGACTCGAATGGCATTTTCTTCGGCTTCGACCAAACAACCGCAAATTGTTGTTAATTTGAGAGGTCCTTCTGTTGCCTCTATGTTTTCTTCCTCATCACCTTCTGCAACAACGACCCGGATATCGCAGCCAATCAAACTAGTAAGGTAAAGATTTAATGTAATGCCAAAAAATAGATTAATTAAGGCAGGATCACCGGAAACAACACAACCAAAGTTCAAAACAATATTTCGTCTAAAACAGCGGTCAATATTAATTAACGGTTGACCGTGTCTCTCGTGTTCGTCTCGGTGTTCCTCTTCATGTTGAATGGAGCAGATTCTCTCAAAAGGTATCAAGATTTTTTCATCAAAGGTATCTAGAATCACAAAGTCTTTTCCAGCGTCTTTGAATTTTCCAAGCACTTTTATTTTCTTGTCATCGCATTGAACCACAACCTGGACGAATTGATCACGCAACTGTTGTAGACGTAACTGTAGCTGACCTTTACTTTCTTCCTCCACAGGATTGCCCAAGGTCTGCAACAGATTATTGGTTTCCTCTATGCATGCCCGAAACTCCTCAAATTCCTTTTGGGAAAGCTCTGTTGTTGGAGCTGAATACCGTGGTGTCGGAATAGTTTCCGGACAGTCACACGGTGTACCAAACTGGTCATCTGTTCCAGATACAGACTGACATTCTGGACAATGAAATGGATCTTGATGATTGTTTTTTCGATGGCGTGGATCCCTGCATAGTTTGCGAAAACGCGAGTCATGAGATTCAGTCATCATCAATCTCTCCTTGCATGTTGACGACCTCTTTTAAAGGTGCCAGACACGAATCTTTTTCTGCTAGAACACGCATAATCCCCCAGAGACCAAGCTCAATGTCCCAGCGAATGTTTCCGGATCGATACATATATCTCCCGGAACTGCGAACAGTCCACCAGCTCCGTACGTTAATTGAAAATCATCCGCGCTTCCGACCGTGTTTTGCCCTCGAATTGCAGTATAGTCAGAATTGACATCATCGACACTTCGCCGCCATATATGCCATGTGTGGTAAAAGAATGCGCTCTTGCCCGATCGGCTGGGAACACAAACCGAATCGTTGTACGGTCTCCCGTATAAGCGAGAAAGATCGGCGTTGACGGATCTCCATGAACCTCGGAACTGAACACTTTGGAAATATCGATATTGCATTTTAGACGATTTCTGAATCGTTCTGCCCTGTAATTAAAGCCGCGTGAACCTTGATCTTCAGGATCTTCCGGTTCAAGGTCTTCCGGTTGAACAAGGACGGGTTCGGGATCAATGATGACATTCCCGTTTTTATCTAGTAGG
>BAXC01000061.1 GCA_001310375.1 Bacillus sp. JCM 19041
CAAACGATTATTGTCCAAAATGATTTTTCACAATTAAATGTGAATCCGGATGAAGTTCGAGCTTTATCGGAACGTACAGTACGTTCAGCCCAAATCTTTATTGGGGCATTGCCAATTATATTAGTCTATCCATTTTTACAGAAGTATTTTGTAAAGGGGATTGTCTTAGGTTCTGTGAAAGAATAAGGAGGCTTGTCGACCGATAAACTTTTTTACTGATGAGTGAATATACGATCCTTTTGCTATTCCCACACGGATGACCACCAAGACCGTTAAACCAATCGGACTTTTACGGACAGTTATCCCACTTAAACTTCTTCTCTTTATCTCTAAATTTTGAAGTTGGCGGTTCTACTGCCCGTTAATGCGAGATAAATAAACGTCTTCTTTTTTGCAGCCATGAACTTAAAAAGTTAGCGAATTGACCAAAAATACCTCCGAGCTAAAAAATATCAGAGGTATTCTGTCCACGATCTGAGGTAGCTTTATTATTTGTTAAGCAATGATGAGCGATTCGAGTAATGCGCTGTAGGTTCAGCGACAAGCGCTTCTCCGTGGACAAACTCGTAGAAGCCAGGAGCATCGATTTTTTGTATTACTGGTAATTTCTCGTATATCTTTAATTTGATTTCCTGTTCAAGATCCTCTCTGTTATAAGGGGCGGTTTGATACAGGCTTTTCTTTATTTTTGGCTCAAATTCAATTAAGATTGTCTCGTAGTCAGTATACATCTGTTTCACCAGCCTTTTCTCCCAGTATCATTTGTTGTTTTAGAATATGAAGAGCTCGTTTTTTATAATAAGAGACTCTTTGTTCTGAAATGGCAAGTAATTTTGCTATTTCCTTGTTTTTATATCCGTAGAAAAACGAGTAGATAAGAACGGATTGTTGCTCAGGTTTTAAATGCTTGAAAGATGTTGCCAGCACTTTGTTTTCAAATAATTCTTCAATATTAGCTTTCTCATCATTTACTTGTTCAATGTCAGCGAGTACATCACCAGATTGAATGACATCAAGTAGGGAAGCGTGTCCTTCTTTTTCGAATAAGGAATCAATGGATGTTGACTGCTCATGTTTCCGTATACGTTTGTCATAGTCAATGGAATATCCTGATATGAGCTTGCTTATATATTGAATGACTTTTACTCGGGTGAAAAATTGCTTGAATGTCTCATCAAGTGCTTCTTTGTTAGAAGTTGTAGGGTTTTCATGGGCAAGGCGATACAATTCCTTGTGATATTCGTCATTTAGAAACATCTTTACAATAGTATGGGAATATGATCGATTCATGTTGCTCTCGCCGTTTCTCATAACAGATCCCCCTTTTTACATAATTAACATTTAATAGAGAAAGGGAAGGTGAAAAATCAAAAGAACAAATTAAATATACGAACATACTTTCGTATTTACAGTATAGCGAACAAGTGTTCTTTTTTCAATCTGTTTTCTATTGGGAAATGAGAGAGGTGTCATAGTCGTAAATTTAATAAAAGATGTTTATAAAATAAATAAAGCCAGCTCTAATGAGCTGGCTTTATTGTTTACTTGTAAACTGGTAAATAATCACCATGTGCTTCAATCAACTCATTGCATAAGGAGACAATTTCATCCATTGATAACTCGGCTGAAGTGTGCGGGTCTAGTAAAGCTGCATGGTAGATGTGTTCGCGTTTCTTTGTTATTGCAGCTTCAATTGTTAACAATTGTGTATTAATATTTGTTCGATTTAATGCTGCTAATTGTTCAGGGAGGTCACCAACATAAGTAGCGTGACGCCTGAACGATCGGCGATGCATTGAACTTCTACACAGGCTTTGTATGGAAGGTTTGAAATGAGACCACCCGTGTTCATTACGTTTCCACCAAATAAGAATGGATTACCCGTTTCCATCGCTTCAATAATGCGCGACCCATACTCAATTGAACGCTCGTGCGTAATGTTCGTATTATCAACTAAATCTTTTTTCAGTTGTTCCCACCGTTCAATTTGGCTTACACAACGGCGCGGGTATTCATCAAGCGGGATATTGAGTTGTTCGATTAACTCAGGATAGTTTGATTTGATGAAATAAGGATGGTATTCTGCGTTATGTTCTGATGATTCCGTTACATAGTACCCGAACTTATTCATAAGTTCAAAGCGTACCATGTCATGGTGTTTTTCTTTACTCTTTTCTTTTGCTCGTCGTTTTATTTCTGGATAGAGATCTTTCCCATCTTTTTTTACTTCAAGTAACCAAGCAACATGGTTTATGCCTGCTATTTTTTCTTGAATTCCTGTGTGATCCATGTCTAAGTGTTTAAATAAATCCTTTGTACATACTTGCACACTATGGCAAAGTCCGACATTTTTTACACTTGTGAATCGAGACAATGCCCCTGTTAATGCTGCCATTGGATTTGTATAATTTAAAAACCATGCTTCTGGTGCAACTTCTTCAATATCTTTTGCCATTTCAAGCATAACGGGTATTGTCCTAAGTGAGCGGAATAGGCCGCCAATGCCAATCGTATCGCCAATCGTTTGTCGCAATCCATATTTTTTGGGGATATCAAAATCAATAACCGTACTAGGTTGATAACCGCCAACTTGAATCGCGTTAATAATATAGGAAGCGCCACGCAAAGCTTCCTTACGGTTATGATAGGATTGAATCTTTATCGTGGAGTGGACATTCTCTTTTAAATGAGTTAGCAGCGTATAAGATTCTTGCAGTCGTTTTGGGTCAATATCGTATAAAGCAAATTCAAACTCTTGCAAAGCCGGTACATGCATACAGTCGCCAAGAACATTCTTAGCAAAAATTGTACTTCCTGCGCCAATAAATGTGATTTTCTTCATAATCGTACCTCCTGGTGATAAGTTAGTATTAGTATAGTAAATGATGGATCTAGAAAGGTAGAAAATTGCTGTTTGGTTTATGGAAATAATTGCGCTTTCATTTGGTTTGTTACTTTGTTGTATACTTACAAAAGAGGAGGAGTCATATATGGGGAAAGGGTCTTATGGCTTCGTTTTCAAGAGAATCCGTATCCTTTTGTTATGAATTTATGGAACGTGGGTTGGGAAACTCAAGTTGGACCGGATTATTATTGGCATGGGGAAACAAGAGTAGAAAAAGAAAAAATTGTTTTTCAATATACATTGTCAGGGACAGGGGCATTGTCTTTCGAAGGGCGGGACTTTCAAGTGGGCGAACAAGAAGCATTTTTTGTATCGATCCCAAGTGCTCACCATTACTTTTATCCAAAGGATGCTATTAAACCGTGGGAATTTATTTATGTGACGATTGAAGGGGTAGAAGCATTAAACATGCATCGTTACATTATTGCAAAACATGGCCCAATTTTAAAATTAAGTCGCGACACAGAACCAATTCGTAAGTTGTTTAAGCTCTATTCAGAAACGGCAGCAAATGATATTTATAATTCGTATATTGGGTCACAAAAGGCGTATGATTTTATGCTTTCTTTATTTCGCTCTCTAGAAGCACCACCAAAACAACGTTTAAAAGAACCGTTAATAAAGGCAATTCAATACATAGAAGATCATATAGCAGAACCATTAAGTTTAGATGAATTAGCAAGACAAGCTGGTTTATCCAAGTATTATTTTATAAAGCAATTTAAGGCGGAGCTTCATACAACACCAATGCATTATGTCATGATAGCTAGGATGAAAAAAGCGGCTTCATTGCTTGCGAAAACAGATAATACAATTGCAGAAGTAGCCCATCAAGTGGGAATTGACGATCCTAATTATTTCACAAAAGTATTTAAAAAAACCGTTGGTGTCTCTGCTAGCAAATTTAGAAAAAATGAGGATAGTCATTTAATTGATTTCATTGTGACGGAATGGTAGTAAGGAGAAAGTACAAGGAGGGAGATGTTTTGAATCTAAAGCATGAACTTACCTGGTGCGGCTGTTCATTTGTGACGCTGCTATACGAAATGAAGAGAACGGTATGACATTTGTCATACTGCTTGCCTGACAAATGTGACTTATCCTTTGCCTCAAATCAACCTATGATAAACGTACAAAGGTTATGAGGGAGGAAGTTATGAGTAAACAAAAACAGGCTGAGCTGAAGCGTGAAGCTGCCTCATTCGCCCATGCAAATACAAGATCAGGTGTCATTCAATTATTAAATACAACAATTCCTTTTTTATTATTATGGTTTCTGGCTTATCAAAGTTTATCGGTTTCATTTTGGTTATCATTACCAATCTCAATTATGACCGCATTTTTCGTTGTAAGAATGTTTATTATCTTTCATGATTGTACACATGGTTCATTTTTCAACAATGCTAAAGCAAACCGCATTTTGGGTACTGTGACCGGTATTATCACTCATTTTGCATTTGAAAAATGGAAAAGAAGCCATTCACTTCACCATGCAACAAGTGGCAATTTAGACAAACGAGGTGTTGGTGACATTTGGTTACTAACAGTTGAAGAATACGAGCAAGCTTCTTTTTGGACAAAGTTGTCATATCGTTTATATCGTAATCCATTTGTCATGTTTGTATTAGGACCATTTTATTTATTTTTAGTTGATAATCGTATAAATCGAAAAGGTGCAAAGCGCAAAGAACGTATGAACACATACTTGATTAATGTATCTCTTGTGCTCATCTATAGCCTTTTGATCTATATAATTGGTTGGCAAGCTTTGTTACTAATACAACTTCCAATTTTATTCACAGCTGGTATGCTTGGTGTATGGTTGTTTTATGTTCAGCATACTTTTGAGGATTCATATTTTGAAAATGAAACGGAATGGGATTTTGTGAAAGCGGCAGTAGATGGAAGTTCATACTATAAGCTACCAAAGTTTATGCAATGGTTGACTGGTAACATTGGTTTTCATCACGTGCATCATTTAAGTCCTAAAGTGCCAAACTATCATTTAGAAAAAACCCATGAACAAGTCGTACCACTGCAAAAAGCAACAACGATTACGTTACGTATTAGCTTAGCATCAATGAAATATCGATTATTTGATGAAGCAAATAAATCGTTTATTAGCTTTAAGGAATTTAAAGCAATGAAGAAACTGAAGCCACTTTCGGAGTAATGAAATCAAAACCTTCCAGCAATCCTGTTGGAAGGTTTTGTTATAATGACTTAAAGGAGGGATGTTATGCAAAATTGGTTTCATATTTTCCCGAAAAACACTGGTCTTAGCTTGTATGTTTGGATCATCTTTTGTGTGCTGCCCTTTTATTTTGTTATTATGTCGGCAACGGCATTAGAGATCACAATTGGAAGCTTAATGATTGTCTTATTTTTTACAACGTACCGTTTGTCATTTATTAAAAAAGGTTGGACAGTTTATGTTTCAGTAGCAGTAGAAATTGCAATCAATATAGGTATGACTCTCTATTTTGGGTATATTTATTTTGCATTATTTATCTCTTTTTTATCGGGCATGTACATAGTAGAGCTGGTTTTATTACATTATATTCAGTCCATGTTGCAACAACAGCTGCAGCAACGACAGCAGGGTTCTTTATTCAAAATGAAACATTTATGATGCAGCTCCCATTTATCGCTATCGCTTTGATTGGCGTTGCGTTGCTTCCTTTTACAATTCGTAGCCGTAATAAACGGGAACAGTTGGAAAACGAGTTAAAAAGCGCAAATGAAAAAATATCTAAATTAATGGTAATGGAAGAAAGGCAACGAATTGCTCGTGATTTGCATGATACGCTTGGGCAAAAATTGTCTTTGATCGGTATTAAAAGTGATTTAGCACGAAAATGGTTATCTTTGGATCAAGCGAAAACAAATGCTGAATTGGAAGATATACAGCGTATTGCCAGAACTGCTTTAAAAGAGGTTAGGGAAATTGTTTCGGATATGAAAATGGTACGTTTAAAGGATGAGATTGTACATATAAGAGAGATACTATCCGTTGCAGGTATTCAATTGAAATTAGAAGGAGAAGAATTGGCTCATTCTAAAAAACAATCAATCATAGAAAATGTTTTATGTATGTGTGTAAAAGAGGCGGTAACAAATGTTGTGAAACATAGTCAGGCCAATAAATGTTGGGTCACAATTAAACAAACCAAGTCAGAGTTTTTGATTACCGTTAGTGATAATGGAATTGGCATGGCTAAACGTCAAGCTAATCATCATCAAAGTGGTCTGCAAGGAATGAAGGAACGTCTTGAGTTTGTAAATGGTAATCTTCTCATAGAATCTAACAATGGGGTTTCATTACTAATGAAAGTTCCTCGTACAATTAGTAAGACGAAGGTGGTGTAGGAATGATACGTATTGCAATAGCAGAAGATCAACAGATGATGTTAGGAGCACTAGGGGCATTGCTTGACTTTGAATCGGATATGACAGTTATAGGTAAAGCACGAAATGGAGAAGAAGCAGTCAAACTCGTTCAAGAAGCAAAACCAGATATATGTATCATGGACATAGAAATGCCAGTTAAAAACGGATTAGATGCTGCATATGAGCTTAAGGATCATCCTTGCCATGTTATTGTCTTAACGACGTTTGCCCAACCAGGATTTTTTGAACGAGCACGCAAGGCTGGTGTTGGAGGTTATTTGTTGAAAGATAGTCCTAGTGAAGATTTAGCCGCTGCAATTCGTACGATCATAGAGGGACGTAAAGTATATGCTCCAGAATTAGTCGATATGGTCTATAGCAATGATACTCCATTGACTGACCGTGAAGAGCAAGTACTCAAACATATTGCAGAAGGGAAAACAACAAAACAGATTGCCAGTGAAATGGAAATTACTAATGGTACGGTTCGTAATTATGTATCTGTAATCCTTGATAAGTTAGAAGTAAGTAACCGAATAGAAGCGATTTCTTGCTATAAAGAGAATGGATGGTTTTAGAAAGCTAGATGAGATCTCATCTAGCTTTCTTTATAGTGCGTACCATAAGCGGTCGTATTTAAGTCGGTTGTAACGGTTGACTTCTATTCCTTTTAATCGTTCATCTGCTTCAATTGTGACGTTGGAAATGCGTTCGTATAAATAAATGATGTGATAATCATTTAAAAGGAACGATTCTAACTCTCGAAGTCGTTTATAAGCCGTATCCGTCGAATCACTAATGAGAATGCGTTCTACAACATGGTCAACGTGAGAGCGCACTTCATCTGGAATGGTTGTATAAATAAAGTTGAGTTTGCTACTAAATGTGTTGATTAGTGAGCTAAGAATATCATCAGCTAATGCAACACCAGCAATAATTAAGTCTGATTCATTTAGCTTTTCTGGGCTGGTCAGTTCTTCATAATCAACAATTTCGGTGTTAATCTTTAACCCAAAATCGGTTAGTGTTTCTTTTAAGATATCCAACTCGTATCCTAGATGTGCATTATGACGAAGGCAAGTGGATTTTAATGTCAGCGTGTGTCCAATAAAACCATTTTCAACAAACCATTTTCTAGCGATTGCTGGTTCGTATGTTTGTCTTAATGGGGTTCCATCCCGCACGAAAAACCGTCTGGATGCCATACTTGATAATGAGGGTGGTTTGTAAACAACTTATGACGATCCAACGCTTTTGAAAGCATTTGAGGAAAATCCTTAAGTGTGTGTAATCCAGGCTTGTTGCGATTTACAACTAAAAAGGTACCACCTCGGTCTGTTTGGGGAAAATCGTACAAAACAGTTTTGTTCGTGTCTTGTTGACGTACTTGATAATTAACTCCTTTAAAAGGTAATTGTTTGTTCGTAGGCAGTTTATATAAATTAATCTGGTCAATTTGAGGCCTGTATCCAAAGTAATGGTCAAATGCTTCTAATCGCAAATAGTTTTCTTTGTGATTAACGACCTTATAAGGGCCTGTGCCAATGGGGAATTGATTGAACCTGTCTGGGTCCTGCTTATAAAGATGAATCGGTATGATTGATGCTTGATTGTCTGTGAAAAGGTGCAAGAACAACTGATTTGGTCCGCTTAGATGAAACGTTATGATATAGTTCGAGTCAAGGGATATAGCTTCAATTTGGTTCAACATCGTTTTCTTCCATTTGTTTGAAAACGATTCTTGCCACAAAGCAATGTTTTCTTTGATAGTATGTACAGTGAGCTTGCTTCCATCATGAAAGTAGACACCTTTTCTTATGAAGAAGCGCCATTTTCGACCACTATCAATGTTTTCATAACTGTGTAGTAATTCTAATTCAAACTTGTTGTCATTATATGAATAACGAAGCAACTTATTAAATAGATGGGAGATGACATGGCCTTCATGTCTTGTTAGTGCATACAGAGGATTAAATGTATTAACAGGAAAATAATACGGATAACTTAAAACATCTAAACCACTATCGTTAGCATAACCGGGTGTCCAAAGAAACTGGTTTTGCAGCCATTGTAAAAACGACTGTTTAAGTGGCGTCTCTTCGATTTCTTCTAATGCTCGAGAAATTTCCCCATTTTTAATGAGATTCTTAATATGAGTTTCTTTAAATGCTTCTTCTGAAAGTAAAAAACGAATCTTTGATGCTCTGCCTCTTCCTAAACTCGGTGTCCATTCTACCCAATTATTTTCAGCAAGCCTTTTGATAATTGATTTTGCATGTCTCTCAGAACAGTCCAGTACAGAAGCAATATAAACTATGAATACGTTTGCAATCGGATAGAATTGGTGATAAAGGGTGAAATAATGTTCTCTTAGTTTCATCCTGATTTCCATCCTTCCAAGATAAAAGGTGAACTTAAAATTTCTGTATTTTGAGTCTTTTTGTTCCTCTTTTTTATTTGTACCATAAGTAGAGGAGATAAGCTAGGGTAGAGAGGGGAAAGTGAGAGTGGAAAGTAGAACAGCAGGAATAGTTGTTAAACCATCACGTTCGTTATGGAGAAATCGGTCTTTTTTACTAATATGGGCTAGCGGGATTGCAAGTACGATTGGGTTGCAAGTTTATACAATTGTTATTCCGCTACTGGTTTATGAAATGTCACAAAGCGCTCTTGCGATGAGCGGGATGCGAGTAATGGAATTTTTACCAAATGTCTTGTTAGGAATGGTTGCGGGAGTCATTGTTGATAGGGTGAACCGGAAAAAAGTAATGCTAGCAACTCTATGCATTCAATGGTTAGCGTTAACCTTTCTCCTCATTTTATTATTGATGCATTCGATGCAGCTATGGAGCCTATTCTTACTTGGATTTATCTTCTCAAGTGCAGGGTATTTCAATGGAAATGCGGTACATTCAATTTTGCCGCAAGTGATAAGCAAAGATCAACTAACAGAAGCCAATGCAAAAATGAGCTTTGCTAGTACATTGGTAAGGATGATTGGACCAGGTATTGCTGGATTAATTCTAGCAGCGGGAAGCTTTGCGGGGACGCTATTTATTCAATTTTTATGTATATCTCTTGCGCTAATTAGCATTTGTTTTCTACACAGTCCAAAGCTAGAAATAGAAAAAAACAAACAAAGCTTTTGGGCGGATATGAAAGAGGGTATTAACGAACTTTTTCGCAATAAGACATTGTTAACTCCTACTATTGCGACGATATTCCAGAATTTCGCTTCAAGTATGGTTTTAGGTGTATTGATTTTTTTTGCGGTGGACACGTTGGGCTCAACGGAGTCACAAGTAGGTTTTATGATCAGTTTTGGTGCGATAGGTGGATTGCTTGGCGCAATTGCAGTCAAAAAACTAACAACATATATTCCAAGAGGAAAATTGTACACATATACGATCTTAGGTGATGGTTTAGGGTACTTGCTTTTGTTCGTTGCAGATACATGGTGGGTCATTGGTCTTTCTCTTGCTGTCCGAACATTTGCGATCACCGTTTCGAATGTTTTGTATTTTGCTATAAGGCAAGAATTCACACCAAATCATATGCTAGGACGAGTTGCTGGTACATCATCCATGTTGATGAAACTAGCTCTGCCTGCAGGCTTATTAGCTGCTGGATTATGGGCAGAATGGTATGAACTTCGAATCTTGTTCGTCTTTACTATTGTGATTACGTTGATGATCTTTTTTTGTATGTTAAAGACCGCTTTTTATAGAAAAGTAACATGAATATCTTATAAAACTAAGTACCAAATGCCTTTACAGTGATGAACTTAAAAAAGTTAATCCATAGGTTGGAGTATCAAGCAATCTCCAACTCCAATTGACGCAAAAACACCTCTAAGATTTTATTTTATCTCAGAGGTATTTTCTCTACGGTATGGGCCGGAATTCCTCTCAAGAGAGGAATTCTAGCTTTTATAGACGATCAATTAAAGTTGTCGCAATGGAGAAATAGATCATTAAACTAATGATATCATTTAATGTTGTAATGAATGGACCAGATGCGACTGCTGGGTCAATTTTAAGTTTGTTTATCGCGACAGGAATGGTTGCTCCAATTACAGCAGCAACGCTAAGCGCACAAAAGAGGGAAAAACCAACGATAAATGCAAGGATGAAATCTCCATTATAAAATAAGCTAATGATCCCCATTAATACGATCATACAGACGATTCCAAGCATGACCCCAGTTCCAAATTCACGCTTTACGGTTTTCCAAACACCACCGCGATCAAATGAACCAGTGGCAATACCCCGCACAGCGACTGCTAATGATTGCGTACCGGTGTTTCCAGCTGTTCCCATAATGAGTGGCATAAAAGCGGCAAGAAGAACGACTTGTTCTAACGTATTCTCGAATTGTCCAATAATGTTTGCTGTAATAAGTCCAAAAAACATAAGCAAAATTAACCAAGGTGCACGTTTTTTTGCTGCTGTATAAGCAGTTAAGGACAAATCCGTTGCACCACGAGAAGCGGTAAATTCGCCAAAGTCTTCTGTTGTTTCTTCTTCTAAAACGTCGATGACATCATCGACAGTAATAATACCCATTAGCCGTTTGTCTGGCGTGACGACTGGTACGGCAAGAAAATCGTACTCTTTAATTAAACGAGCGACATCTTCCTGGTCTTCTTCTTCATTAACTGAAACGACTTGTGTGCTCATGATATCATTTACAGTCATTTCAGGAGTTGCAATAATGAGGTCACGCAACGATACAACCCCTGCAAGTTTCTGATCTTTGTCTATGACATATAAATAGTAAATAGTCTCTGCATCAGGAGCTGTCTCGCGCAGTTCTGCAATGACTTCTTTTGCGGTTGATTCAACAGAAAGGCGGACAAACTCTTTTGTCATAATGGCACCTGCCGTTTTCGGTGCATATGCCATTAATTCTTCTACGCGTTTTGATTCTTCCATATCCATAGAGCTAAGAATATCTTCAGAACGCTCTGGATCAATTTCTGCAAGGAAATCAGCAACATCATCGGCAGACATATTGTTAAACATAGACACTGCATATTGATAGCTTAGTCCTTGAAAGACAATCAATTGGTCATCGAGGTCAAGTCCTTCAAAAAGATCAGCAAATTCTTGTGGGCTCAGAAATAATAGAACCTGTTTTTGCTGAGCAATTTCGATCTCATGAAATAATTCAACCTGGTCAGTTGGGTGCAATTCCAAAAATGTTTCACGAAAAGCCCGCAGGTTCCGCGAAACAAGATGTTTAACGATTTCGTTTTTATATTCATTTCGTTTACGGTCTGTTTTTAATTTATCCATATTCTTACCCTCTTTTCTTTTAGAGAGGGTGCCATTCCGCTGGTGCGGGATGTGCCCCTTCCTTTTGGTACATCAGTTGTTGTTTAAAGCCTATCCTTGGATTGGGTAAACTATCCATCCCACACCACCACCTTTTTTAGCCAAAATAAAAACACCTTATCCATCGGAGGTGTTTGAACGCATATTTAAGAAATACCTTAATTTAGGCGTGTTTTCCTCCATTCGTAGAGCTTTAGCACTGTGCGGCATAGGACTAGTCCAGCTACATTAAAAACCACCTTATGTCGATGGTTTCTGTTGACCCATTGGCGTCTTTGGACATTTTTGGGTAGCAGCGTATCTCCAGCACAGGAGCCTCACCTAACGAGGACTTATGAATTTCTTGCAAACTTCACTTTACAGCCCATAGACGCTAATGTCAAACGTTTCTTTAACATCATCTGATAAATAACTTCCCATAATCGGTAATGGTTTAAGTACTGACAAAAGAAAATCAATGAAGAACTGATTTTGGCCCGCGCTTTATCAATGCGCGAGCCATATCTTTACAAAAAAAGTGAGTGCGGACACTTTGTCTTCGTGGTTTAAGAGTAGGGTATACTTATTTGTCTATATCTCCCTGATATGAAATGAAGGAAGCTGATTTTCAATTTGCTCTCTTTTAGGTTCAAACCATTCCGCCAACATTAAGTTGCTACCCATTGTGCTCTGGGGTTCATCATGAGCAAATCCTGGTGGATCCGTTGCGATTTCAAAAAGGATTCCGCCAGGTTCACGAAAATAAATAGCATTAAAGTAGTTTCTTGGCTGAACTGGGGTAACACGCATGTCGAATTGTTCCATTCTTTCCTTCCAATCAAGTTGGTTAGCATCATCTTTCGCTCGAAAAGCAATATGATGCACCATTCCAACGCCCAATGAACCAGGCGCTGCATCTATTTGCCAAACGTCTAGGGTATTGCCTAGGTCGGCTTCTGAGACAAATCTAAGAAATTCACCATCTTTTCCAACGTATTTAAAACCAAACGCATCTTCCAATAGTTATTCGTTTTAGAGTAAGATGCAGATAAAAGAGTTGCGCCTGCGAAGCCAATAATAGCATGATCTTGTTTTACTCCATTAAAGGTCCATGTCGATATAATTGAACTTTCTATTTCAGTAAGTTCTAATTGCAATCCATGAGGATCTTCAAAAGAAAGGTATGTTTGATCAAAACGGGATGTATTTTTGTATGAAACATTGTATTTCTCTAAGCGATCTTGCCAAAAAGCTTTTGATCCTTTAGGTATTGCAAAAGTGGTTGTTCCAACTTGTCCAGCGCCAATCTCACCTTTTTTTGCGTTCTGCCAAGGAAAGAACGTCATAATCGTGCCGGGACTGCCAATATCATCGCCGAAATAAAGATGATAAGTGCTGGATCATCAAAATTAATCGTCTTTTTAACTAAACGTAGCCCTAATATACTTGCATAGAAATCAACATTTTCTTGGACGTTGCCAACGATTGCTGTAATGTGGTGAATTCCAGCTGTATTCATGTTAACTACTCATCCCCTTTGGATTCTAAACTGTTTGCATAATAACCGATTCTTTTTAGTTGTTCGATTAATGTTTGCTTTTCGTCTTGATTCAAGGAAGAAAAATCGAATCTAAGGCTTCCGTATGTTTTGGGAAAATAGAGTCCATCCATTCGCGACCTTTATTTGTAATTGAGACAAACGTAACACGTCGGTCAGTGGGGCAAGGACGTCTTGCAATCATTTCCTTTTTCTCAAGCTTATCCACAACATAGGTGATACTACTGCTCGCGATGAGAACTTTCGCTCCGATTTTTTGAACGGCCTGATCGCCTTTTGAATATAACAATTCTAAAACTGCGAATTCTGTTGGATTAAATCCGTGTTTTTTTATATCTGCTTCCGCGCGAGCTTTCACTGATTGAAGAGCTCGGGTCAACACTGTAAATAATTTTAATGAGTTTGCTTGACTTTGATTCATCTAATCACCTCGAAATCATTTATCTCGAATTTGAGATAATAATACCGTAAGTAAATTTCGATGTCAACTATATTGTTTTGCCCAATTATTTAAAGAATTCTCTTGAATAAGCTGATATTTGTTCTGAAAACCTTTATACTGTGGGTATGTACCCGTGGGACCATGTCCTGATACTTAACGGATTTTGAAAGGATGACAGATATGAGAAACGTAGCGACAGTTAAAGAACAACGGAATATTTTACGCGAAGAATTAGGTAAGTGTATTAATAAGGTTAAAGAAATGAAAGTTGATGAGCAAAGTTTTAAACAAATGGAACAGCAAGAACAACAAATATATATTTATCTTGATCGCACAATGCAACGTTTACGTACACAAATAAATGCGCTTGAGTTTGTTTTAAATGAAGATAGTCAACTTGCTGATCCTTATGCAGACCGTGCTGCGGAAAAGTTAAATATCAACCGTGAGAGTATTTTTAGCGCGAAACCTGCTAAATCTGAAAACGGCGATTATGAATTAGATATGACTCGTGTGGACAAGCACTAAAAAAAGAGGGGAGCCCCTCTTTTTTATTTTGGTTGTACCGTTTCATATTTGCTACGAAACAATGGTGAAAATAACCAATGAGTTTTACATACCCTTTTTTCATCTTTTGAAAACTAGATCAAATCGTGAGATCAAGCCATTCAAATCAAACTATGCATGGATAATGGTAGTTGTTTTTTAAACTAAAGCTTTTTTTCAAAACCAAAAAAGTATGTTTTCTTATTCTCGAAGTGCAATGTGCCTACATTCACGTAGCCAAGTTTTTCGAATAATCTTTGGGCCTTGTCATTTAACGAATACGTATCAACTTGCAAAGACGATAAACCATTATTTTTGAACAATTGTTCTGCGAAGAGAATTAATGCTTTTGCAATACCACCTTTTTGTGCAAGTGGATCAACAACTAAGCGATGAAACGTCCCTGAACTTTCTTGGTCAGTTTCCCATCTTAATGTGCTGCTTTTATATTCAGGTGCAAAGGACCGATCAATTGCAATTGCACCTATAATTTGACCTCTATTTTCATATACAAAAAGAGAACTTGCTTTAATATCTGAACGGAAATGAGCAATGGTTGGATATGACTTATCCACTGGTCACTACCCTCTGTATTCATAATTTTAGTAGCTCGAATGGCGATTTCCTCAATTTGAGCTAAGTCGTCGAATGTTGCTGCACGAATCATCTTAACCCCTCCTATTTTTAACTTGCTTTTTAATATTCTAAATTGGCAATAACGCTAAAGTAGCAATGCCAATAACCCTTCATTTTTTAGCACAAAATAGGTGGGGGATGCAAGCTTTGTTTTATTGACGAAAAATTCAATGATGAGTAAGAGAAGGAAAATTATTTCCTGTGACTAATGGGTAAATAAGATTAGGAGCTGATTCGACAATGCTCACGTTACTCGTGGTTGTTGAACAAGTGAGCTAATCTAGTCTACAATAAGAGAGGTATAGGCTGTTTTTGTCATCAGTGTTCAAGCAAAAACATGAAAAACCATATAAAAATGAACTAATAAAACGTCTAGTATAGTAAAAGAGGAGAGTTGGATGATGTGAGCGAGTTACAATCATTAACAGCAACCGAATTAAAAGAACGCGAGAATATCTTGCGTGAGAAGTATGCTAAGTTTCAGAGTGAAAACATCAATCTCGATATGTCTCGAGGTAAACCAGCTCCAGAACAGTTGGATTTATCACTTGGTCTGTTGTCAGTTTTACCAGAGACTGGAGCGTTTAAAGACAGAAATGGAACAGATGTAAGAAATTATGGACAACTTGATGGAATCCCTGAAGCAAAAACGTTATTTGGTGATTTATTAGGGGTGTCAGAAGATAATATATTTATTGGTGGTAATTCAAGTCTATCACTCATGTATGATACGATAGCAAGAGCTATGTTATACGGGGTAGCAGAAGATGAAGTACCTTGGATGAAGTTACCTAAGGTAAAGTTTCTTTGTCCTTCTCCGGGGTACGATCGTCATTTCGCAATTTGTGAGCTTTTTCAAATCGAAATGATTCCCATTGAGATGACTCCTACAGGGCCAAATATGGATCAAGTTGAACAATATGTAAATAACGATGATGCCATAAAAGGGATCTGGTGTGTACCAAAATACAGTAACCCAGAAGGGCATACGTATTCGGAAGATGTTGTTGAGCGTTTAGCAAACATGGAAACAAAGGCAACGGATTTTCGGATTTTTTGGGACAATGCTTATGTGATTCATCATTTAACTGATACTCCTGATGAATTGGCAGATATTTTTGCAGCAAGTGATCGAGCGAATAACCCTAATCGAGTATATATGTATGCATCGACTTCTAAAGTAACTTTCCCTGGAGCTGGAATATCTGCATTTGTATCTTCAGAAGAAAATATAGCTTTCGCCAAAAAGCAATTGTCAGTACAGACGATCGGCGCAGATAAACTAAACCAGTTGCGTCATGTTCGATTTTTCGAACAGGTTGGTGGTATAGAAAAATTAATGGAGCAACATGCGGCAATTATTAAACCTAAGTTTGACCAAGTCGCACAGTCACTTGATCAAGCACTTAGTGGAAAAGGAATTGCTTCATGGTCTAACCCGAATGGGGGATATTTTATTAGTTTAGATACGATTGATGGTTGTGCGAAACGTGTTGTCCTACTAGCAAAAGAGGCGGGGGTGACTCTGACTGGAGCTGGGGCTACTTTTCCTTATGGTCATGACCCAAAAGATCGCAATATCCGCATTGCTCCAACCTTTCCATCAGTAGATGAGTTGAAACAGGCGATGGAGATCCTATGTTTGTGTATAGAGCTTGCAGCAATTGAGGAGTTACAACGTCATTAAAATAAAGACTGGCCCACAATTGCGGGCCAGTCTTTATTTATTTTCAAAGGGGACAAAACCAAGTTGCTCAACGATATGTTGCCCTTGTTCAGAAGTCACCCATTCAATGAATGGAGCAATTTCAGAATGCCGGTTCTCAGTTAAGTGAATGGCATAGATATTTATGGATAAAGAATCTGCTCTCCATTTAAGCGAAGCGGTTCCTCCATTACATAATCTGATTCTCGTCTAGGCGAACGACTTGACTACCAGAGAAAGGCTCGAAGTCTTCAATTAATGTTGGTTTTTCAGTAAAGCCTTTATCAAACCTGCTAAACCAATCAAAAAAGCGAGCCCTTACTTAGAGAAAGAGCACGCTTCGCCTTGGTCTGTTAAAAGCAAGGGACCTTCTTTTGTGATAGCAATGGTGTGCTCATATTGAGCTGATAAAGAGCCGTCAACTGTTCGAGCTGTCCATCCGTTATTATCGAGTTCGCTATTATACAGCCCAATATTAACCATAGGTTCGATTGTAATCACCATTCCCTCTTTTAAACGCAGTCCTTTATGAGGAGGACCAAAATGGAGGATTTGTGGGGATTCATGTAAGGTTGGTCCAATCCCATGTCCTGTAAAATCTCTCACAACAGAAAAACCAGCGGGTTCTACAAAGGATTGGATCGCATGACCAATATCGCCTAATCGATTTCCAACTTGAGCTTGTTCAATCCCTTTGTAAAGAGCTTGATGCTAGTCTCCATCAACGTTTGAGCTTGTTTTGAAATTGTGCCGACGCTATACGTCCAAGCAGAATCTGCCAAAGCACCATTCAGGTTGAAAACGGAATCAATTGTCACAATATCTCCGTCTTTTAGTGGTTGTTTTCGAGGGAAGCCATGACAAATTTCATCGTTTATTGATGCGCATGTGGCATACTTATAGCCGTTATATCCTTTTTGTTCGGGTGTAGCGCCATGCTTTTTTAGGAACGACTCTACGTACTCGTCTATTTCCATTGTTGTAATCCCTGGTTTGATTAATGGCGCTATTTCTTTGTGACATTCTGCAAGTAATTTACCTGCTTCATGCATCAACGCGATCTCCCGTTTTGATTTTAATGTGATCATATGATCGCCTACTTTCTTTACGTAGCATATGCAGAACGGAAGTTAGCCGTTCTTGGCATTGTAATTATAATTATAGTGTAACTCATTTTTTGTGCTGGATTAAAGCCTTTAATCATTTATTTTGGAACAAACTAGAAGATGCATTGTTGTTGCAACAAAGGTTGTTACTGTTTATTATTTTAATTGGAGTGTACGGTAGTTTAAAGGAGGGGAAGAAATGGATGATCGATTATTTAAGACAGCAATGAGCAAGTTTTCAACTGGTGTGACGGTTATTACAGCAGAGTGGGAAAATGAAAACCATGGAATGACTGCGAATGCTTTTATGTCCGTATCATTAGATCCTAAACTTATCGTTATCTCGGTAGCGAATAATGCCCGAATGAAACCGATTATAGAAAAAGCGAAAACATTTGCTGTTAGTATTTTAGCTGAAGACCAAGCAGATGTTTCAATGCATTTTGCTCGTCAAAAAGAAAAAGAGGATGTTGCATTTGTCGAGTTTGCAGGCGTACCAACAGTTGAGGGCGCAATTGCAACGATTGCTTGTGACATTCATGATACAAGTGAACAAGGTGATCATACGCTTTTTATTGGAAAAGTAAGGGACGTTGCGGTAACCGACCGTAACCCACTCGTCTACTATCAAGGAAAGTATGAACAGATTTAATAAAGCGAAGCGAACGGCTTGTCCGTTCGCTTGTTTTTTGTTTTGGAATGTATTCTAAACATATACTACAAAAAGTAAAAACAAAAGAGGGACTAGAGAAATGACTAGCCCGGCTAGTTTAGTTTTTAGATAAAATTGAAGAATAAATCCACTTACCCAAAGGATAAACAATAGTAAAAACCCCGGGAAGAACGCGCGGTGGCCATCCGGATCAATCCAATGAGAACTTAGATATAAGGATGCAATTAATATGATGATTCCAGATAAAGCATTATAGATGTGCCTAGTAATAGTGATCCAAATAATACAAACCCCCTTTTGCTAATAGATATGCAGCAGAAGGGGGGCAAATGACTATTTAGGAGCGATTTGCTCTTCATCGTTGTTTAGCGCTATAACACGAGCAACCTGTTCAGCAGCTTCAGTTAAAAAGCGGTTCCCATTCTCCATCGCAACGCTTAGTGGAAGGCTCCAGGAACAATGGAAAAAGCAGCATCGATCCCATTGTTGAAAATGGCTTCATAACCCTCGCCAAGTTGGCCAGCAAAAGCGATAACGGGGATGTCTAGTTCTTTAGCAGCTTTTGCTACACCGATCGGTGTCTTTCCATAAGGCGTTTGGTGGTCAAGTCTTCCTTCACCAGTTATAACGAGGTCGGCATGGTTTAAGTGAGATTTGAATTTTGTCGCATCTAAAACAAGCGTAATACCTGATTCGAGTCGGGCATTAAAAAAAGCAAGCATACCAGCACCTAATCCACCGGCAGCACCAGCTCCAGGTATGTGGCGAATGTCTTTTTGAAACGTTGATGTTAAGACGTTTGCATAATGCGTTAATGATTGATCAAGTTCAGACACACATTGTGGTCTGCTCCCTTTTGAGGTCCGTAGATGGCGGAGGCACCTCGATCTCCTAAAAGAGGGTTATCAACGTCACAAGCTACATCAATTGCACAATTTTTTAGTAATGGATGAGCTTCTGATACATCAATTTTTGCAAGAGATGAAAGTGCAATCCCTCCAAATTCTATCTCTTTGCCTTCTTCAGTTAACAATTTTATGCCAAGCGCTTGAGCAGCACCCGCACCGCCATCATTCGTTGCACTACCACCAATTCCCAAAATAATTCTTTTGCACCTTGCTCAAGTGCATCTTTAATTAGCTCCCCAGTACCAAAAGTTGTGGTTATTCTAGGGTCACGATTCTCGGGATCTGCAAGGTGTAGACCAGAAGCTGAAGCCATTTCAATAATAGCTAACTGCTCATCCTTAGCAAAAGCATACATCGCTTCTACTTTCGAGTGAAGAGGCCCCGTAACGGTTAAAGTACGGATGTCTGCATTTAGAGCATCAGCCAGAGATTGAACGGTTCCCTCTCCACCGTCGGCCATTGGGATGCATATATAATCTACGCTTGGAAAAACGTTTTTGAAACCTTTTTGAATTGATTGAGCCACTTCCATTGCTGTCATACTTTCTTTGAATGAGTCAGGCGCGATAATGATTTTTCTCATGGCAATCTCCTTTGGATTGATTTGTTAGCTTTTCTTTTTGATTCTTTCTGCTATCGTTTCAAAACCCTCTGGTTTGAGAAATTCTATCGGTGAAACGTGTTTGTCAAATTGAACTTGGTCTGCCTCAATTAAAACAACGTATCGTTCTCCAAGTTTGGCTAAGTGTACGGTTTCTCCAAAATCGGAAACTGGGGCTTTTATTTCTGTCTCTCCTAATTTCATTCTTGTTGTTGCTTCTGGAGAATGTTCGGATATTTGCGCCGAAGCTTCCATTACCTGATGTGTGCTTAGTTGTTCCTGCAGCTCTCTTGTCTCGCTTGAAGCCCAGAGTTCTAATCGTTCGTCAAAGGCAGCTCGTTCATCACTTGCCGTAAATGTTTCGTTTGCATGTTCTTCAAGCATCGTTTGAACTTGATTGCGTAAGATTGAAGCATAGAATCGCCATACTCAACATTTGGTAGAAAATCTTCAAAATAACGTGCATGTGAAGATTGATGAATCTTTAACTCCGCTTTTTCTACCATTCCTTCTTCAATCATTTGCGGATACTGAATTGATTTCATGTTTTTTGTTGTAAATGCACGTTCAACTTTTTTAATTAGAGACTTCGAATCTGCTAGAGTTGCAATATGATCTTGGAAATCGCACTTTAAAACAAAACAAAACATATCGCTATAGTATTTCTTAGGTTGTGCCTGGCATACTAAGAAGACACCACCGCGTACTGCGCTTGTTTGTATATAGGTTTTAACGAATGTTTCACTTTCTTTTTGGAAAGTGTCAGTACTAGTGGCCAATAAGGCTCGTTGAAAAAGCGCGTAATTTGGATTTGATTCAAGAGGATGGCCTAACTCAGTGACAAATCGACCTATTTTGGTTGGCACTTGATCAGAGTTAGGATGATGCTGTGCTTTCCGTTTAACAATCTTTTGTAGTTCTCCTTCTAAAAAGGAAGCGAGCGGACTTTGTTCGACTGATCCATGTCCATTGTTTGATAATGCGTGTATTGTTTTGTATCTGTTTCGTTATCGATTTGAATTACATAAAAGGATAAAAAATTAATGTCAAACTCCATTGTGACTGCCTCGTTTCTATTCCTGGGTTACTTTTTTCACAAAGGGCGATCGCTTATAAGTCAAAGTATAGCATGCACAGCAGAACGCACCAAGTGCGAAAAAATGAACTATGTGCTTTTGTCAAACCGGTTGTGTGATATTAATGAAATGTCTTGGTAATCAAAGCGTAACGCAATTATATAGGGTATACTAGGTAAAAAGGAGTAAGAGAGGTGTGAAATTCATTGAAGCAAGTCCTGTTTGCGGTAGGTGCGCTGGCATTTTGCCTTGCTGGATGTGGACAAGATGAAAGAATTTCATTTAGTGAAGACGATATGGTCGCTACGAATGGCACCATTACCGATGTTGAATTTGATGGAGACTACGAAGCAAATGTAGGCTCAAACGTATTTTCAACGGGCACAGATGAAAAGCTTGAAATTACATCATTAGGCGTGGACAGCGACCCTGAAGTAAATGTTCTTTTAAATCGCCGCACAGAAGTTTATGTGAAGCATTTAAAGGATTATTTGCGTGTCAACCAATCTTATTTAAAACCCGAACTTGATGTAGTTGTTTATGGTGAATTAACAGATACGAATGGCGCAGAAGAGACCGTCGCTACTAAAATTGTGATTCAAGCAAAGGACAGGTCGATTAGAGGCGTTATTTCAAACATAAATGAAGAGCGTAGCACGTTCTTTCTTTTAGGCGAAGATGGGCATTATGAATCCGGTACAAGGTTCTCATATGATCCAGCCACAGAGTTACTTTCAATAAGTGAAAATGACGATTTAGAATTATATGAGGAAGATCTTCAATCTGGACTCGTTGTTGAAGTTTTCCCGCGTGGAGCAGTTGAAGAAGGTGTTCCATCAAATGCCGATGCTGCAAGAGTGATTGTTCAAGAGGAAGAAGAGGCAGAGGCTTTCCTAGAAGATGAGGAAAAAGCGGAAGATTTAGCAGAGGTATTGGAAGAGAAAAAAGAATCTGCTGAAGCGAATGAGGAGTGACAGAGTTGAAAGGGAAAGTGGTTTTTGTCTTTATGCGTGCTATTTATTTTTGCTGCATGTGGCACTGAACAACAACAAAACAATGAGAGTCAACAAGGTGAGGAAGCGGTTAGTGAGCCAGGGGTGCCAGAAGTACCGGTACAAGCAGATGAAGTTCCTATTGTAACAATGGAAATGGAAGATGGGGGCATCGTGAAAATGGAGCTTTACCCTGATATGGCTCTTCATTCAGTAAATAATTTTGTTGCATTAATTGAAAGTGGTTTTTACGATGGTCTAACGTTCCACCGAATTATTCCTGGGTTTATGGTGCAAGGAGGCGATCCAGAAGGAACGGGTCAAGGTGGACCAGGATATGCAATTAAAGGCGAATTCTCTTCCAATGGAATAGAAAATAATTTGTCACATGAACGAGGCATCTTATCAATGGCCCGCTCACAAGATGCTGACTCTGCAGGATCACAATTTTTTATTATGCATGAAGATGAGCCAGAACTTGACGGTAATTATGCTGCTTTTGGCAAAGTGATCAAGGGGATGGAAGTCATTGATCAAATTGCAGAAACAGAGACGGTTGAAGTGCCAACTCAAAATCACCCAGAAGCTGGGAAGCCCGTTGAAGGACATACTCCGGTTATCGAGTCAATGACAGTAGAACGTGAATAAGAATAAGACAAAAACCACGGTGTTATATACAACACTGTGGTTTTTTATTACATTTCCCGGGAAATTGTCTAAATGGAAAGTCGTTTTTGAACATATTAGTCGAATTTACATGAGTGGTGTTTTTGTAATTGGAAGAGAGAGCGTTGCCTTATGCTCATTGGAATTTGTGAAAATAAGCTTTGCCTTGACTACATCTTTAGTTTCGAGTCGATCCTCGCCAGTGTTTAAATTGGGGGCATATTGCGGAAAATTGCTTGCCGATAGCTCAATTCCAATCCGATGTCCTTTTTTAAACTGGTTAGCCGTAGGGGGCAATTGCAATTGAATCATTCTTCCTTCACGGTGATGATGTAACGCGATGATACCATCACACAAATTATAAGCAGTACCATCAGGAGAAATGTCTAATAATTTCGCGGTTAAATCTGTGGTAGGCGTATCTATCTGGATCTCTACAGTTAATGTGGCTGCACCAATGACTTCAATTGGTTGCTCAAGCTCATGCGACATATAAACTAAAATATCATTTCTTGTCTGTATGATTCGTTGATCTCTAGGACCAATTAATGGTTCGAAGATAAGTGATCCACCATGTGTAGGAGCGGGTTTATTTGGATCGAATGACAGTTTATCTCGAAAGGAACTAGGTTCTTTTATGGATAAGTGCCTGCCTTTATCAGAGTGATTGAGAAATAAAGTGAAAGGTTCTGTCTGTTCAGGAGGCCACTGTTTTTCTTTGCGCCATTTGTTAATGCCCATTACAAATAAATAAACGGGTGCTTCTTCATCAATTCCATTTTCCTGTTCTTTTAGCCAGCGATCAAACCAACGTAAGTGCAAATCAGTTAGACTGATGTCTTGACCTAATGAATCAACAGATGCGGCACTTCCAAAAGAACGTTCCCCAACTACTTTAGTAAATTGATTGCGTGCCCAAGGACCTATGAATAACGTATGTGGTGTACTCGTTTCATCTGATGCGTCTTGAAAGGCTTTTATAGTGCTCTGTAAAAACGCGTCATACCACCCACTTACGAAAAAACTCGGAATTGTTTTATTTACAACAAAGGAGGAAGAAGTATTTTTTGTTATAAAAGAATAAAAGTAGTTTCCTGCATGAAGCATCTTAAATATGGGCAATTTCTCAATCGGGCGAAAAAAGTAGAACTGTTTGAGTTGATCTGTATAAGCTTGCCAGTGAAACAGTAAATCTTTTTTTGTGTCCTTATTGCTATTAATACGAGTAATTTCGTTTTTAGATAGCGATAGAGCCCAGTTAACTGACTGTTCAAGTTTAAAGATGCCATTGTCATGAGTAATATCGGATAGTTTGCTAAATGTTTGAATGGGGAACAGAGCTTGTAAATGCGGAGGATTTGCATTAGCAGCAGCTAATTGTGTAAATCCGCTATACCCATCTCCAAACATACCTATCTTTCCATTGGAAAAGGGAAGAGAAGCAGCCCATTCAACCGTGTCGTATCCATCTTCTTGTTCGTTGCGTAATGGATAAAAGGTCCCTTCGGATTTGTGTCTGCCGCGTACATCTTGAATGAGAACGACATAGCCCTCTAACACCATGGCGTGCAAATCTAAATAATGATATTGGTTGCTATCTTTTCCGTCAAGAAAACGGTTTATTAAAATAGGATACTTACCATCATCGTTAGGACGATAAATATCGCAATAAAGTGTAGTACCGTCCCGAGCCACACACACTTGGTTTTTTTCTATAATAATTATATCATCCATGAAATCCCTGCTTTTTTGTTAAGATAATAATAAGGTAAAGGACTTTTCTACAAAAAGCAATGCTATACTAATTTAGAATCTTTATGAAATAAGTTTTTATGTTATTTCAATGTTAAGACGAAGTGGGTTGCCAACGAATATTTTTAAGGAGTTGATAAGCATGAAGGCAGTAGGTTTATACGAGTACTTGTCAATTGATAAAGAGAATAGTTTAATTGATCAAGATGTACCAACACCAATGCCACAAGGGCGTGATTTACTTATTGAAGTGAAGGCTGTATCTGTTAATCCTGTAGATACAAAACAACGAGCACCTAAAGATAGAGTCGAAGAAGACTTGCGCATCTTAGGTTATGATGCAAGTGGTGTAGTTGTAGATGTTGGAGAAGATTGTGTGTTGTTTAATGTTGGAGATGAAGTTTATTATGCAGGGGATGTTACTAGACAAGGATCTAATGCAGAGTTTCAGCTAGTGGATGAACAACTTGTTGGTCGAAAACCTTCTTCGCTCTCTTATGCGGAAGCAGCCGCAATGCCACTTACTTCTATCACAGCTTGGGAGTCATTATATGATCGAATGAAAATAACCGAGGAAAAAGATGCAGGGAAAAGTATCCTTATCATTGGTGGTGCTGGGGGAGTGGCTCGATTGCCATTCAATTAGCAGCAAGGTCGGGACTAGAGGTCTTGGCTACTGCTTCACGCCAAGAGACAATTGATTGGTGCAAGAATATGGGTGCTCATTATACGATAAATCATCGCCAACAATTGCTTCCACAGCTCCAAGAAGCTGGTTATGATGAAGTTAATTACATTCTTTGTTTAGCCAATACAAATGAACATTGGGATGGTATGGCTGAATGTATTAAGCCCCAAGGAACAATGTGTGCAATCGTTGAAAATCAAGAGGAAATTGATATGACAAAAATTCGCAGCAAGAGTGTTACTTTTTGTTGGGAATTTATGTTCACAAGAGCAATTTATAAGACAGATGATCAAATTGAGCAGCATCGACTCCTCACTCAAATGGCAGAAAAGTTTGATCAAGGTGAGCTAAAGCATACGATGACAAAAACACTGTCTCCAATTAGTGCCGAAACTTTGAGAGAGGCACACCGAGAGTTGGAAGGCGGACGTATGATTGGCAAGTTTGTAATTGAATGGAGTCGTGTAAATTAAATAACCGGGGCACTTTGCCCCGGTTATTTATAGTGTTCATAAAAATAGTTTGTAAAGCGAGTGTTTGGATCATAGTGTTCTTTCTTTTGAAAGAATAATTGCTTTTTAGGATACGCTGATTGGAATTGTTCTTCCGTTTGGTAACGCATATAAGGAAGATAATATGTGCCTCCATACGATAGAACGGCATCAGTCATCGCTTCAACCACGTCTTTTGTATATGCAATTGAATCGCTATCTTTCCCTTGATTAATTAAGAGGACCAGTCCGAATTGGTCTGAGGTAGCATAAGAAAGCATAGACTCTTCATTTTGTTGGACGTAACGAATGGTAATGTTTAGCAAATTAAGCGGTTGGTTTTCTAAGATGTGTCTTAGATCGTCGATAAAGCAGAAAAGGCTTCCACTGGGACAAAGAATTCCTGTAACACATCCGTATCCTCTTGATGTTGATAGATGAGGAAATCAGTTTCTGATCGCATTACATTGTTTCGCGATTGTAATGTATCTTCTTGACGTAAGAAATGCCACTTTTGCGCATCCCACAGCCATTGTTTGCCAATGTCTGTTTGGCGGGCAATGTTTAATGCTGTTTTAGTTACTAATGTAAATTCATCTTTTTTTAATTTATCGTCTACGCTAAGCGGTTCTTTACTACGTTTATAGTTTGTTACATACATATCTCTTAAGAAACGATCGCCGGGAGCAGTAGAGATCCTAGCTAAATGCATGCGTACATTAGGGTCTGCTAAAACTGACTGTGAAAAGTAATCACTATACGTTGAGAAATGTTGTTCTTTATTTTCAATCACGTATAGTTCATTGTCGGTTAATTCAATGTCAACGTCTAAAATAACGCCAAATAGCCCGTAACCTCCAATGACAAGAGAGAATAATTCATCATCTCGATTCACTTTTTCAATTGTGCCGTCTGCCATTAATAAGCGAAAGCTTTTAATCGTGTCAATTAAAGATCCATAACGAATGTCTCGTCCATGCGCATTCACGCTCATGGAGCCACCAATGGTGAAAATATTTTGAGACTGCATCACTTTAACGGAGAG
>BAXC01000062.1 GCA_001310375.1 Bacillus sp. JCM 19041
ATTCGAAGGTGTGTTAACTTCTTTTGATGATGGCTTGCTTCTTATTGAAACAAAAGTAAAAACAAGAAAAATAACGTACAGCGTGCCTTATGAAAAAGTAGCAAATGCACGACTGTCCATTCTGCTATAATTTTTTAGCAAAGAAGGAGGGGGCTTTCCATGAACAGTGAATTTATGGAAGCTTTGTCTACGCTTGAAACAGACAAAGGCATAAAAAAAGAAGTCATTATTGAAGCAATTGAAGCTGCGTTAATCTCTGGCTATAAGCGGAATTTTGGACAAGCGCAAAATGTCCGCGTCGATGTAAACCGTAATAGCGGTAGTATACGCGTATTTGCGCGAAAAGTAGTTGTTGAAGAGGTATTTGATAAACGATTGGAAATCTCTGAAGACGAAGCGCAACTTGTCAATCCAAGTTTTGAAGTGGATGATGTAGTAGAGATTGAAGTAACACCAAAAGATTTTTGGCCGCATAGCCGCGCAAACAGCGAAGCAAGTTGTTACGCAACGTGTCCGTGAAGCAGAGCGAGGCATTATTTATTCTGATTTTATTGATCGTGAAGAAGATATTATGAACGGGATCGTTCAGCGCCAAGACCACCGTTTTATTTATGTTGATCTTGGTAAAGTTGAGGCTTTGTTGCCATTGGCAGAGCAAATGCCAAACGAATCTTATAAGCATAATGACCGAATTAAAGCGTTTATCACAAAGGTTGAAAAGACAACTAAGGTCCGCAAATCTTGATATCAAGAACACATCCTGGTTTATTAAAGCGATTGTTTGAATTAGAAGTTCCAGAAATTTATGATGGAACAGTTGAAATTAAGTCTGTTTCACGTGAGGCTGGGGACCGTTCTAAGCTTGCTGTTCATTCAGATAACCCAGAAGTAGATTCTGTAGGTGCATGTGTAGGTCAGAGGGGACAACGTGTTCAAACGATTGTTGATGAATTAAAGGGTGAGAAAATTGATATCGTTGAGTGGTCTGAAGATCCTGTTGTTTATGTGGCGAACGCCTTAGTCCAGCAAAAGTGATGAAAGTTGATGTACTGGAAGGCGAGAAGATGACTCGAGTCATTGTTCCTGATTATCAACTGTCCTTGGCAATTGGAAAACGTGGTCAAAATGCACGTTTAGCAGCTAAATTGACTGGCTGGAAAATCGACATTAAAAGTGAATCAGAAGCACGTGAATTAGGACTTCTGGATGAAAATTCAGAGGATGAAGAGTTGCAAGAGTTTACGTATGATGAAACTGAACGTTAAAATAAAGGCGGGGAATCGGAATGAAACAACGGAAAGTACCGCTCAGAAAATGCGTTGTGACCAATGAAATGATGCCTAAAGGTGAGTTAGTACGAATTGTACGTACCCCGGAAGGAACAGTAGAACTTGATGCTACTGGTAAGAAAAACGGCCGAGGCGCTTATTTAACGAATAGCGAAGATGTGTTTGAAGCGGCTAAAAAAAGAGATAGCTTATCACGTCATCTACAAGTAAACGTGAGCGCAGAAGATTATGAGCGCCTTATTGCTGAGCGTGCAAAGGTAAAAAAACGATGAACAATGATCGAAATTTGTTATCTCTGTTAGGCCTGTGTCAGCGAGCAGGTCAATTAATAACAGGAGAAGAATTAGTGCTTGGAGAAGTTCGCAAGCAAACTGTGAAATTAGTGCTCCTTGCAAGTGATGCGAGTAGCAACACCGAAAAGAAAATTAAGGACAAATGCGGCTATTATAAAATTCCAGTCTGTGTAACGAGCGACCGATACGCGCTTGGACAGGCGATTGGCAAAGAAGCCGGGTCATCATAGGCGTAAGGAGTGAAGGGTTTGCTAAGAAAATTGCCGCATTACTGAGCCAATAATGGAGGTACGTATATGTCGAAAGTGCGAATTCATGAATACGCGAAGGCAAACAATGTTTCAAGCAAACAACTGATCGAGAACTTAAAATCAATGGGTGTGGAAGTGTCTAATCATATGTCAGCAATTGAAGAAGAAACACTAAATAAAGCAAAACAAGGAAACAAGCCAGCACCAGCAAAAAGTCAGGGCCAAGGACAACAAAACCGCCCACAAGGTAATAGCCAAGGTGGAAACCGTAACAATAACAACACAAGTAGCAACAATAAACAAGGCGGTGCAGCTCAAGCTAATCGTGGAGGCGGAAACCGTCCAGGAGCTCAGGGTCGCAATAATAACAATAATAATCGTGGACCAGGTCAAGGGCGTCCAGGGAACAATAATCGCCGCAATCAAGGAACTCGTGGTGGAAAAAGACGTGGTGGACCTCAAAACAAACCAAATCATCAGCAAATGCCGTTGCCAGAAAAATCACGATTCTGGATCGCTTTCTGTTAGTGAACTAGCAGCAAAGCTTCACCGTGAAGCATCAGAGCTTATCAAAAAATTGATGGGTCTTGGTGTGATGGCGACGATTAACCAAGAACTTGATAAAGATACAGTTGAACTTCTAGCAACTGATTATGGCGTTGAAGTGGAAGAAGCCGTTTTCGTTGATGAACTTGATATTGAGCTATACGATAGTGAAGATAAAGAAGAAGAGTTGCAAGAGCGCCCTCCTGTCGTTACAATCATGGGTCACGTTGACCACGGGAAAACAACATTGCTCGATTCGATTCGAAATACAAAAGTAACTGCTGGTGAAGCTGGCGGAATTACACAGCATATTGGTGCTTATCAGATTGAACAGAATGGTAAGCAAATTACCTTCCTTGATACACCAGGACACGCAGCATTTACAACGATGCGTGCGCGTGGTGCTCAAGTGACGGATATTGCGATCATCGTCGTTGCAGCTGATGATGGGGTGATGCCACAAACGAAAGAAGCAATTAGCCATGCAAAAGCAGCTGAAGTGCCGATTATTATTGCAGTTAACAAAATGGATAAAGAAGCGGCGAACCCAGACCGTGTGATGCAAGAGTTAACTGAATATGAATTAGTTCCAGAAGCTTGGGGTGGAGATACAATTTTTGTAAATGTGTCTGCGCTAAATGGCGATGGCATCGATGAGCTAATCGAAATGATTTTGCTTGTATCTGAAGTTGAAGAATTCAAAGCAAATCCAGAAAAGCTTGCTTCTGGTACAGTTGTTGAAGCTCAACTTGACAAAGGACGTGGCCCAGTAGCGACACTTCTTGTTCAAGCTGGAACACTTAATGTTGGAGATGCTGTTGTTGTTGGCAGCACATTTGGTCGTGTACGTGCACTTGTGAATGATATGGGACGCCGTGTGAAAACCGTTGGCCCTTCAGCTCCGGTTGAAATTACTGGGTTAAATGAAGTGCCACAAGCTGGGGATCGTTTCCAAGCGTTTAAAGATGAGAAAAAAGCACGTCAAGTTGGTGAAGGCTTGATGGCTCGCTACCGTGAGCAGAACTTAACCGAATCCTCTAAAGTAAGCTTGGATGACTTGTTTAATCAAATCCAACAAGGGGATATTAAAGACATTAATGTCATTATAAAAGCGGATGTGCAAGGTTCCGTTGAGGCGATGAAAGGCTCACTTGAAAAAATTGATGTAGCAGGCGTAAAAGTGAATATCATCCATACTGGAGCAGGCGCGATCACTGAGTCTGATATTATCTTAGCATCCGCATCAAATGCGATTGTCATTGGATTCAATGTGCGTCCTGATGTGAATGCGAAGCGTGTGGCTGAAGCAGAAAACGTTGATATTCGTTTGCATCGTGTTATTTATAATGCAATTGATGAAATTGAGCAAGCGATGAAAGGTGCTCTTGACCCAGAGTTTGAAGAGAAGGTCATTGGTCAAGTTGAAGTGCGAACAACATTTAAAGTATCTAAAGTTGGAACAATTGCCGGTTCGTATGTAACAGAGGGTAAAATTACTCGTCATTCTTCTGTACGTTTAATCCGCGATGGCATTGTCATTTATGAAGCGAACTTAATGCGCTAAAACGTTTTAAAGACGATGCGAAAGAAGTAGCCGCTGGTTATGAGTGTGGGATTACGCTTGAGAAATTCAATGACGTTAAAGAAGGCGACATCATTGAAGCTTACGTAATGGAAGAAATCAAGCGCTAATGATACTGGCGCTCGTTCGCTGCGAGTTATTTATTTATGAAGCGCAGTCGCTAAAGGACAAACGTTCAGTTGTTAAGAGTGTTGTGACTAAAACGCGGCAGCGATGCAATGTGAGTATCGCAGAAACTGGTTTTCAAGATATTTGGCAACGTACTGAGCTAACGTGTTGTGCTGTTGGTTCGAGCAGAAAGAGTGTGGAAGCAGAACTTGTCCACGCCCTTTCTTTGATCGACCAAGCGACGGATGCGGAGCGAACAATTACGGACTGGGAATGGATTTAAATTCTCATGATTCGAGGTGAACAAAGTGGCTAATAACCGCGCGGTTCGCGTAGGCGAACAAATGAAAAAGGAATTAAGCGATCTATTGATTCGAGACATTAAAGACCCAAGAGTTCGCTTTGTTACAGTAACTGGAGTCGATGTAACGGGAGATCTTCAGCAAGCAACTGCTTTTATAACGGTTCTTGGCGATGATGAAGAGAAAAAAGCGACGCTTGCAGGCCTTGAGAAAGCAAAAGGTTTTATCCGATCAGAGATTGGAAAACGAATTCGTTTGCGTAAAACACCAGAGTTAAGTTTTGCATTGATGAATCGATTCAATACGGAAATCGCATTGAGAACCTTTTGAGAGAAGTAAAAAAAGAAGACTCAAATGATTAAAGCAATGGGATAGCGGCTAAGCCGCTATCCTTTCTGCTATGTGTACATAAGGAAAGGAGCAACAACATGCAACCTTCTGGCATACTTGCGCTTCATAAACCTAGGGGTATGACATCGCATGACTGTGTAGCCCGAATTCGGAGACTATACCAAACGAAGAAAGTTGGACATACAGGTACACTAGATCCTGAAGTGGATGGGGTGCTTCCTATTTGTATCGGCAAGGCAACAAAAGTTGCGGAATATATGTCTGACTTTGATAAAACGTATGTAGGTGAAGTAACAATTGGTTATTCGACAACAACAGAAGATGCTCATGGAGAAGTGGTAAACCAAAAGCTAGTTGATCGAGAAATAACCGAAAATGAAATAAGAAAACAGTTAAAAGAGTTCACTGGTGAGATTAAGCAAACCCCACCCTATTATTCAGCAGTAAAAGTAAACGGAAAGCGATTGTATGAATATGCAAGAGCTGGTATTGAAGTAATACGACCAACTAGACAAGTAAAAATATATTCGCTTGATTTCTTAGGAGATGTTTATACAGAGCCTGGCCTTCGTTCTTTTACGTTTCAAGCAACTTGTAGTAAAGGTACGTATATCAGACTTTAGCAGTTGATATTGGGAAAGAGCTAGGGTACCCTGCTCATATGTCAAAATTGACTCGGATTGCATCTGGCTCGTTTACTGAAAATGATACCGTAACGTTTGAGCAATTAGAGGAGATGGAGATACAAGAACGCGGCGATATTCTGCAACCATTTGACAGAGCTTTGACGAAGTTTGAACAAGTAATAGCTGATGAGGAGCTTGAGAAGCGCATCCGCAATGGAGCGGTTTTAGTAAAGGACGCTTCTTTTGGAGAACAACGTTTTTTGTTTTATAATGAGGTAGGAGAATGCTTGGCATTGTATAAGCCACATCCAGAAAAAACAGAGTATGTGAAACCAGAAAAGTTGTTTTGCCAGTCGGCAGGTTAGTAGGAGGGGTAATGAGTGAAGCTTGTGGAGTTAGATGTTGAGTCTTTCAGTAAGATCGAAACACCTGAAGCATCGGTTATGGCGCTTGGATATTTTGATGGTGTTCATAAAGGCCATAGGGCTGTCATTCAGACAGCAATAGATGAAGCGAAGCGGCGAGGCATTAAGGCTGCTGTTATGACATTTTATCCACATCCAAAAGAAGTGTTGGGGAACCCGGAAAAACCGATGCGTTATTTAACGCCACTACAGTCAAAAATTAATCGATTGGAATCACTGGGCGTAGATGTTGTTTATGCTGTTAAGTTTACTAAACAGTTTTCACAACTAACGCCAAAACAATTTATAGACTGCTTTGTTGTTGATTTGAATGTAGAGCACGTTGTTGCAGGGTTTGACTTTACTTACGGTGTAAAAGGTTCAGGAGATATGATCATTTAGATGATTATGCGGAAGGACGTTTTACTTATACAACTGTCGAGAAAATTATGGACGAAAATGAAAAGGTATCATCAACACGAATACGTAAAGAACTAGAAGAAGGAAATGTAGCAGAAGTTGCTAAACTGCTTGGTTATCCTTATACGTTAACGGGTACGGTTGTCCATGGTGATGCAAGAGGACGTTTAATAGGGTTTCCGACAGCGAATGTTGCAACAGACGAGCGATTCTTTATTCCAAAGACAGGGGTTTATGTTGTAACATGTTTCTTTGATGATCATGTATATAAAGGGATGGCGAATGTGGGTTATAAACCAACATTTGTGGATAATCTCCCTGAACCGTCAATTGAAGTAAATATCTTTCAGTTTGACCAAGATATTTATGATAAGGCAGTGGAAGTATCTTTTCTGAAGCGCATTCGAGATGAGCAAAAGTTTAATGGAATTGAGGAAATCAAAGCACAGCTTACGAAAGACCAAAAAACAGCTGAAAATTACTTTAATGATCATGATGTATGAACTAGTACTTGCAATTGTCCCTGCTTAATATTATAATACTAATGTTCGCCGTACCGGTGAATACATCCATTTCTTGGCTAGACGATTCACCAACGTTTGCTCAGAAACTGGAGTTAAAGAAAAAGGAGGTGGCTCTAATGGCTTTGACACAAGAGCGCAAAAACGAGCTAATTACAGAATTTAAAACACATGATACGGACACTGGTTCACCAGAAGTTCAAGTAGCGATCCTTACGGAGCAAATCAACACGTTAAACGATCACTTGCGTACGCATAAAAAAGATCACCACTCACGTCGCGGTCTTTTGAAAATGGTTGGACAACGTCGTAACTTGCTAACGTACCTACGTAACAAAGACGTTACACGTTATCGGAACTTAGTTGATAAACTTGGTTTACGTCGATAGTTTTGTTAAAAGCGGGGGATAATCTCCCGCTTTTTTCTTCATGGAGAACAATTAATGAGATCAAATCTTAAAAACAACCATTCTTAAGCGAATTCACTCTTTTAAACTTGTTCTGATTCGGTCATAATAAGGAAGAAGAATTTTTTAGATGTACGAGAGGAGTACACATTCATGGATCAAGAACGACATGAGTTTTCAATTGACTGGGCAGGACGTACATTTACGGTCGAAGTCGGTCAACTAGCGAAACAAGCAAGCGGAGCAGTTCTTGTCCGTTATGGCGATACAGCGGTACTATCAACTGCGACTGCCTCTAAGGAGCCAAAGGACCTTCCCTTTTTCCCATTAACGGTCAATTACGAAGAACGATTATATGCAGCAGGAAAGATACCAGGAGGATTTATTAAACGAGAAGGACGTCCAAGCGAACGGGCGATTTTAACAAGTCGTTTAATTGACCGCCCAATCCGTCCGCTCTTCCCTGATGGATTTAGAAATGATGTACAAGTTATTAGCATTGTTATGAGTTCAGATCAAAACGCTTCATCAGAAATGGCGGCAATGATCGGATCATCTCTTGCTCTTTCTGTTTCGGATATTCCATTTGATGGTCCGATTGCTGGAGTAACAGTAGGGCGTATTGATGGTGAGTTTATTATCAATCCAACCCCTGCACAGCTTGCTGAAAGTGATATCGACCTTGTTGTTGCTGGAACGAAAGAAGCAATTAACATGGTGGAAGCAGGCGCGAAAGAAGTGCCTGAAGAAGTAATGCTTGAAGCAATCCTAGTAGGACACGAAAATATTAAAGAAATGATTGCATTTCAAGAAAAAGTCGTGGCAGAGTGCGGGAAAGAAAAACGCGATATTCCGTTAAAAACATTTGATGCCGATTTGGAAACTCAGTTGCGCAGTACAGTCGAAGCGGATATTAAGGAAGCGGTACGTGTTGTTGAAAAACATGCGCGTCAAGAAGCAATTGATGCTGTGATTGCTACACAAGTAGAACGCTTTGAAGAAGATGAGAACATAAATGTGAGTGAAGTAAAAGGCATTTTGCAGATGTTTGTAAAAGAAGAAGTGCGCCGTCTTATCACAGTTGAAAAGATTCGTCCTGATGGTCGTGGGGTTGATGAAATTCGACCACTTGCTTCACAAATTAAGATGTTGCCGCGCACCCATGGTTCTGGTCTCTTTACTCGTGGACAAACGCAAGCACTTAGCATTTGTACACTAGGTGCCTTAGGTGATGTTCAAATTTTGGACGGATTGGGCATTGAAGAAACAAAACGGTTTATGCACCATTACAATTTCCCGCAATTTAGTGTGGGTGAAACAGGTCCAATTCGTGCTCCAGGTCGTCGAGAAATTGGACACGGTGCGCTTGGTGAACGTGCTCTTGAGCAAGTGATTCCAAATGAACAAGAATTTCCGTACACAATTCGTCTTGTGTCAGAAGTGCTTGAATCAAATGGTTCGACTTCTCAGGCGAGTATTTGTGCAAGTACATTAGCAATGATGGATGCTGGAGTGCCGATTAAAGCTCCGGTAGCTGGTATCGCAATGGGTCTTGTTAAACAGGATGAGCATATGACGGTATTAACGGACATCCAAGGGATGGAAGATGCTTTAGGAGACATGGACTTTAAAGTGGCTGGAACTGCAGCAGGAATCACAGCATTGCAAATGGATATTAAAATTTCTGGGATTAATCGTCAAGTTCTAGAGCAAGCGCTTGAACAAGCGAAGCGTGGACGTATGAAAATTCTAGATAATATGCTTACTGCAATTGAGCAACCGCGTACGGAGCTATCTGAATATGCACCGAAGATTATGACACTTACTATTAACCCAGATAAGATTCGTGATGTGATTGGGCCAAGCGGTAAAGTGATCAACAAAATCATCGAGGAGACAAATGTAAAAATTGATATTGAGCAAGACGGTACAGTGTACATCTCTTCTTTAGACGCAGAAATGAATACGAAAGCAAAACAGATCATTGAAGATCTTGTCCGTGAAGTAGAAATTGGGAAGACCTATCACGGCAAAGTGAAACGAATTGAGAAGTTTGGCGCATTTGTAGAGTTATTTAAAGGCAAAGATGGTTTACTTCATATCTCGCAAATTTCGGAAGAGCGCATTAATAAAGTTGAGGATGTCTTAAAGCTAGGTGATGAAGTTGACGTACGCGTAACGGAAGTTGATAACCAAGGCCGAGTGAACCTTTCACGAAAAGTGCTGTTGAAAGAACAGCGAGAGAAAGAAGAAAAAGCAGCAGAAAAAGAAACAGAGAATGCCTCAAATGAGTAATTCTTGGAGACTAGGGAATGATTTCCTGGTCTTTTTTTTATTGAACAAACGTCTAGTCCACCCTTTTGTCACATAGACATGCTAATAAACATTTTTATAGGCAGGAGGAAACTGGATGAAGCAAAAATGGATTCATATAATTTTATGTTGTACGGTTGTTGTTCTCGCATATGGTGCTATTCAAAATCCATTCTCGTTACAGTATATAGAAGTAGTCAAAACGAATGCTGACATAATGGTTGAAACAGAAGAAGATCCTCTTTACCACAAGATAGCTGAACATGCAGAAAAAGTGAATATTGATGCAGTTGACGCGCGTATTGATAAAGTTTGGAAAGCTCTTCCTGGTTATAATGGACTAGAGGTTGACGTTAAACAATCCTATGATAAGATGAAAGAATCTGGGATATTCAGCCAATCTAAGTTGGTTTTTAAAGAAACGAAACCAACGGTTCATTTAAATGATTTGCCGCCGGCACCTACATATAAGGGGCATAGTGAAAAACCGATGGTGGCATTTTTAATTAACGTCGCATGGGGGAACGAATACTTGCCGGATATGTTAACAGTACTGAAATCGTATGATGTGAAAGCAACATTTTTTTTGGATGGATCATGGGTAAAGAAAAATCCACAGTTGGCTATAATGATTAAAGAAGAAGGCCATGAAATTGGAAACCACGCTTATTCTCATCCACATATGAACACACTTACTACAGCAGAAATCGATGAAGAACTTCGGAAAACAAATGAGGTCATTGAAGCGGCGCTTGATGTCACGCCGGCTTGGTTTGCTCCACCGAGTGGAGAATTTAATCAATCAGTCGTTGAGCGTGCAAATGCCCAACAAATGCACACGATTCTTTGGACCGTCGATACAATTGATTGGAAAAAGCCAGAACCAGCTGCTATGGTCGACCGAGTTGTAACGAAAATGGAAGCTGGATCGATGTTGCTGATGCATCCAACAGAATCATCGGCAAAAGGGTTAGAAGCAATGATTCGAGGTGTTCAAGCGAAGAATTTACAACTAGGAACAGTTAGTGAATTAATGGATGAAACACGCTTAGCAAGAAAAATGGAAGTAGACAGCAATGGGGGTACAAAAAGTGATTAATAAAAAAACGCTAGCAAATGGCGTGCGCATCATGGCGGAAAAAAACGATACGGTTCGTTCAGTGGCAATGGGCATTTGGGTCAAAACAGGCTCTCGAAATGAAGAAGCAGTTGAAAATGGAATTTCCCATTTTATTGAACATATGCTTTTTAAAGGTACACAAACTCGGAGCCCGCAGGAAATTGCCGAAGCCTTTGATCGAATAGGTGGCCAAGTTAATGCGTTCACCGCGAAGGAGTATACGTGTTATTATGCAAAAGTCCTTGATGAACATGCGCGCATAGCGGTAGATGTTTTGCAAGATATGTTTTTTCACTCTGTATTTGATGAGAAGGAAATTGAACGGGAAAAGAACGTTGTTCTTGAGGAGATTCGTATGGTAGAAGATACTCCTGATGACTTAGTTCATGACCTGTTGAGTGAAGCGTCTTTTGGACGGGCAACGCTTGCTAACCCTATATTAGGAACGGAAGAAACGCTTAGTACTTTTAATAAAAAACAAATACAGGCATACATGGATCGCTTTTATACAGGGGACCATGTTGTGGTCTCTGTCGCTGGCCATTATGATGAAGCGCTAATTGATGAGATTGCAGAAATCTTTTCAGAAGTAAAGCCCACGACAGATTTATTTGAAGTTCCAACCGCTGAATTTGTTCCCATTCATAAATTTCGGCATAAAGAAACGGAGCAGGCGCATATATGTTTAGCTTATCCAGGATTGGAAATTGGTTCGGATGATGCGTTTGGCCTTGTTTTACTTAATAATGCGTTAGGCGGTAGCATGTCAAGTAGACTATTTCAAAAAATAAGAGAAGAACAAGGTTTATGTTATTCGGTTTTTTCCTACCATTCTTCTTATGAAAAAATCGGAACTACGACATTATATGCAGGTACACAGCTTGCGCAATTACCACAACTTACAGAAGCAATGGCAGGAGTAGTGAATGAATTCCAATTAAATGGACTTACTAAGAAAGAACTCGATAATGGAAAAGAACAATTAAAAGGTAATATCATGCTTGGCTTAGAGTCTACGAATAGTCGCATGAGTCGTAACGGTAAAAATGAAATGCTTCTTGAGAAGCACAAAAGTCTTGATGAGCTTTTAGACGATATTAACAACGTTTCACTTGAACAAGTGAATGAGCTAGCACGTAGCTTATTTGAAACAAGTCCGGCTTTATCGATTGTCTCATCGAGTGAAACGATGCCGCTAACGGTTTATAGTAGCTAGTCTAGTTTTTATATTTGTTTCATAGGATAAAAAAGAGGTGAAGCAAATGAGGCTTAGCGAAATTGCTAACAAAGAAATCATTGATTTTGAAAAAGGGGAACGGCTAGGTGTTCTCGGTCAAACGGACGTGATGTTTGATGAGCAAACCGGTGAAATCCATGCATTTATCGTTCCGACAACAAGATGGTATCAATTTAGTAGAAAAGAAAAAGATGTAACCGTTTATTGGCAACAAATTAAAAAGATTGGCCAAGATATGATCATTATTGAAACTGACAGCCTGTCCTAACGGATAGGCTGTTTTTTACTGAGGCACGGATTAATAGACATATACATATGCTAAAGAAGCACGGATAAAGGGTGAAGAAGCACGTTTAGAAAACTAAAACGAGTTCTCCAATGTTTAAAGATGCGGTGACACAGAAGTGTAAGGAAAACAACAGGAGGTCACTGACCTTAGGAGGAAAATCCCATGTTAACAGGAATTCATGTTGTCATGATAGGCGGAGATGCCAGGCAGCTTGAGATCATTCGCAAACTTTCATCACTAGATGCGCGAATTTCATTAGTTGGTTTTGAGCAATTAAATGATGGGTTTATCGGCGCTAGCAAGCAAGAACTATCAGAGATTGAATGGCCTTCTGTGGATGCGATCTTGTTGCCTGTGGGTGGGATGTCAAATGACGGAATAATAAATAGTGTCTTTTCGAATCAAAAATTGACATTAGAAGCAACACAGTTGAGCAAGACTTCAAAAAGTTGCACGGTTTATACCGGAATTATCTCTGATCAGTTAGAAAAAATGGCAAAGCAATCCAAATGCCAAATTATTGCAATAATGGATCGTGATGATGTAGCGATTTACAATTCGATTCCGACGGCTGAAGGCGCTGTCATGTTAGCTATTCAACATACTGACATAACCATTCACAATGCGAATGTATCGGTACTTGGTCTCGGGCGAATCGGGATGACAATTGCCAAAACGTTTAAAGCTCTTGGAGCAAATGTATCCGTTGGTGTACGAGAAAAAGCTAATTTGGCAAGGGCATTTGAACTCGGGATGACACCTTTTCAATTGAAAACATCAAAGAAGCAATGAATTCCGCCGATTTAGTCATCAATACGATACCGGCAAAAGTAGTTACTTCAAATGTATTAACTGAAATGAAGCAGCATGCGTTTATTTTAGATCTAGCTTCAAAGCCTGGTGGGGTAGATTTTGATTATGCCGAAAAAAGAGGGTTAAAGGCAATGCTCGTACCGGGGCTTCCTGGAATGGTCGCCCCAAAGACATCGGGAAAAATATTAGCAGAAGTTTTAAGTGATTTGTTGCTAGAACAAACTCAATCGTAAGTTCCGAAGGAGAGAAAATGATGCTAAATGGCAAGCATATAGGGATCGGATTAACTGGCTCGCATTGTACTTTTGATGCTGTTTATCCGCAGATAGAGAAGCTAGTAAAACTAGGAGCAAAAGTCACACCTTTTTTGACATTTACAGTTGAAAATACTGATACTAAATTTGGCGATAGTGCTGATTGGATGGCACGTTTAAAGAGTATAACGAGCGAACCTTTTGTTAACTCAATGGTGAAAGCAGAGCCATTTGGACCTAAGACGCCACTTGATTTAATGATAATTGCGCCGATGACAGGTAATTCGATTTCTAAATTTGCTAATGCAATGACGGATAGTCCAGTACTTATGGGAGCTAAATCGACACTGCGTAATGGCAAACCTGTATTGCTGGGAATCTCGACAAATGACGGTCTCGGTTTAAATGGAGTTAATATCATGAGGTTAATGGCAACAAAAAATATTTACTTCATTCCTTATGGTCAAGATGATTATGCGAAAAAGCCTAATTCACTTGTTGCCGATATGGAACAGTTGATTCCCGCTGCTGAAGCAGCACTTACGAACAAGCAGATTCAGCCCGTTCTCATGCAGCAAAAAGAAAAATAGGCTTTGAACAGTTGCGTAACATTAGGAAATCCCGTACAGTTTAGTAGAGGATAAAAAGAGATTCATTGCTGAACTTGAGGGAGGAAGAGATATCATGAACGAACAAAAGTATCATTTAGCAGTAGTAGGTGCAACTGGAGCAGTTGGCCAGCAAATGCTCAAGACATTGGAAGAACGTGATTTTCCAATTGCGAGTTTAAAGCTCTTATCTTCGAAACGGTCAGCAGGTAAACAACTTTCATTTAAAGGAACGACTTACACCGTAGAAGAGGCTAGTGCAGAATCATTTAAAGGAGTCCAAATAGCTTTATTTTCTGCTGGGGGTTCTGTTTCAAAGGCACTTATCCCAGAAGCGGTCAAACATGGGGCCGTTTGTGTAGATAATACAAGCGCTTTTCGAATGGATGAAAGTGTTCCTCTTGTTGTGCCAGAGGTGAATGAACAGGACTTAAAAGACCACAAAGGCGTAATTGCTAACCCAAATTGTTCAACAATCCAAATGGTTGTTGCACTAGAGCCAATTCGCCAAAAACTAGGTTTAAACAAAGTGATCGTTTCAACTTATCAAGCTGTTTCTGGAGCTGGTTTAGAAGCTGTTGAAGAAATGGAACAACAAACGCAAGCAATCTTGAATGGCGATGAGCCAAAAGCTGAAATATTGCCAGTTGGTGGAGACAAAAAGCATTATCAAATTGCATTTAATGCTGTACCACAAATAGATTTGTTCCAAGACAATGGCTATACATTTGAGGAAATGAAAATGATTAACGAAACGAAAAAAATCATGCACATGCCAGGTCTTGAAGTGGCTGCTACATGCGTTCGTCTTCCAATTGAGACTGGTCATTCAGAGTCTGTTTATTTTGAAACAGATAAAGCTGGAGCAAGTATCAAAGAGATTCACAACCTTCTTGCAGAGGCGCCTGGCGTAACGCTTCAAGATAATCCGGCAGAACAATTATATCCGATGGTAACAACTTCTGTAGGCAAAAATGATGTTTTCGTGGGTAGAGTTCGTCGAGATCTTGATCGGGACAATGGTTATCATGCCTGGGTTGTTTCTGATAATCTATTAAAAGGGGCAGCTTGGAACTCGGTTCAGATTGCAGAGAGCTTAGTTAAGCTGGACCTTTTGAATAAGTGAGCAAAAAAATATGAAGATCATTGTTCAAAAATTTGGCGGTACGTCCGTTAAAACATCGGAGACTAGCTGCAAGCGATACGCCACGTTCAAAAAGCAGTCAATGACGGATATAAAGTCGTAGTTGTTGTCTCGGCTATGGGGAGAAACGGAGATCCTTATGCGACCGACACTCTATTATCTCTTGTGAATAAAGCGCATATATCTAAGCGGGAACAAGACTTGCTAGTATCATGCGGAGAAACGATATCTGCAGTTGTTTTCTCGGAGTTGTTAAATTCACATGGTGTGTTAAGTGAAGCGATGAGTGGAGCGCGAGCTGGTTTTCGTACAAACGAAGAATTCCAAAACGCCAAGATTAAAGAAATGAAATGCGACCATTTATTAAAAAGACTTGAGGCTGTTGATGTTGTCGTTGTGACTGGTTTTCAAGGGCAATCACTAGGCGGAGAAACGACGACACTTGGCAGAGGTGGTAGCGATACATCAGCAACAGCACTTGGCGCTGCTGTCCATGCAGAATGGTTGATATATTTACAGATGTTGAAGGTGTGATGACAGCAGATCCAAGAATTGTTAGTGATGCAAGAGCACTTGAAACGATGTCATACAATGAAATTTGCAATATGGCTTATCAAGGTGCAAAAGTTATCCATCCAAGGGCAGTGGAAATTGCGATGCAGGCAAAAATTCCAATTCGCATTCGCTCTACGTACTCTGATTCGGAAGGGACACTTGTTACTTCTGGCTTATCAGGCCAAGGGATGGATGTTAGCGAACGTTTAATCACAGGAATTGCCCATGTATCTGATGTTACACAAATTAGAGTAGCGGCAAAAGAGGGTCAGTTTGATTTACAAGAGAATGTGTTTAAATCAATGGCAAAATCAGGTATAAGTGTTGATTTTATTAACATTAGCCCAGGCGGCGTCACCTATACGGTTAACGATGATGCAGCTGATGAGGCTGATGATGTGTTGTGTGGACTTGGTTATAAGCCGGAGCTTCGCCGAGGGTGTTCAAAAGTATCCGCTGTTGGTGCTGGTATGACGGGCGTTCCAGGAGTGGCTGCAAAAATTGTCAGTGCTTTAAGTGGTGAAAACGTGCAAATTTTGCAGTCCGCTGACTCACACACAACCATTTGGGTCCTTGTAAAAAATGAAGATATGGAAAAAGCAGTTAATGCGCTGCACAAAATGTTTCAATTAAACGAAGTCATCGCGTAATTCCGATCATTGGAGGAGTTGCAAGTGAAACCTACAGGAAAGTTTGGACCGCTTTGGACGGCAATGGTAACGCCTTTTACAGAAGGTGGAGACATTGACTTTGAAGCTTGTGGTCGATTAATTGATTATTTGATTGAAACTGGCACCGATGTATTAGTTGTAGCAGGCACGACTGGTGAATCGCCATTGCTTATGGATAAAGAGAAAACTGAGCTGTTCCGTTATTGTGTTCAATATAGCAAAGGTCGAGTGCCTATTATTGCTGGCACAGGATCCAATAGCACGAAAGCGTCAATTGCTCTTACTGAAGAAGCAGAGCAAGTTGGAGTCGATGGCATTATGCTTGTGACGCCTTATTACAATAAGCCGTCGCAGCAGGGTTTGATTGCCCATTTTAGTGCAGTAGCTGACAAAACAACGTTGCCTGTCATGCTATACAATGTTCCCGGTCGTACGGGGATTAACATGGAAGCACAAACAACAATTGAGTTAGCGAAACATGCCAATATTATGGCTATTAAAGAAGCAAGTGGGAATTTGGACCAAATCGCTGCAATTATTGAATACACAGATGAATCATTTGCTGTGTATAGTGGTGATGACGGAATCGCACTCCCTGTATTGGCACTCGGTGGAGACGGGGTAGTTTCTGTTGCTGCACATGTTATTGGTCAAGAGTTAAAAGAGCTAGTGCAGGCGTTTCAAGCTGGTGAAAGGAAGATTGCAGCAGATGCTCACCGTAAACTTTTGCCAGTTATGAAGGCCATGTTTTTAGCGCCGAATCCAACATGTGTGAAATATTCCTTAAATAAAATAGGTGTTCATGTGGGTGATGTACAGTTGCCGCTTATTCCATTAAATAATCAAGAGAAAAAGCTTGTTGATTTAGCACTAGAATCATTAAAGTAAGCGGCTCATTGACCCGTCAAGCATTAGCTTGGCGGTTTTTTTGTGGGAAAATTTGCTGCAGCCAAGACGAATAACCCTTGTTTTTGACTAGAAAATTAAGGTATACTGAATCTCAAGTGATGCGTTCGGGTAAACGGTTGGCATGGAAGCGGCCATTCATAAAAGAATTTTGAGGCATTGAAACGGAACAATGAAGAGGCAAGCAACAGCATACATCTTTTGAACTTTCTACCAAACATAGGAATGACTTTATAAAAACGCCACGGCCGTTTTCATTAAGACGTGGTAGGAAGTTCGAGGCTTTGTGTCGTTATTGTTTGTCATTGCTTGGCGTCTCATCTATGCGGCCTGGAATACGCGTGATCCGTAAGTGAATGTATTAAACGATTACATTAATTGAAACAACCATCGTGGTAGCAACCAGATCGAAGTTGTATTTAGGAGGATAAATCATTGTCTAAGCAAGAAACTGAAAAAGTACGGGTGTTTGCCCTTGGGGGCGTTGGAGAGATTGGGAAAAATATGTACGGTGTTGAGGTTGACGACGACATCATCATTATTGATGCAGGACTAATGTTTCCGGATGACGATATGCTTGGAGTCGATATTGTTATCCCGGATGTATCGTATTTAGTTGAAAACGAAGAACGAGTACGCGGAATTATTTAAACTCATGGTCATGAAGATCATATTGGTGGGTTATCGTACGTTTTGAAAAAAAGTAAATGTGCCGGTTTATGGGACAAAGTTGACCCTAGGGCTTGTTGAAGAGAAGCTTAAAGAAGCTGGAATTCATAAACAAACGACATTACGTCTAATTGATTCCAATTCAAGAGTAAAGCTAGGATCTACACCAGTGACGTTTTTCCGGACAAGTCATAGTATTCCTGATTGTGTTGGTGTCTGCGTGGAAACTGCTCAAGGAGCAGTTGTCCATACAGGTGATTTTAAGTTTGATCAAACACCAGTTGATGGAAAGCATGCTGAAATTGGAAAAATGGCAGCAATTGGTCAAAAAGGAGTTCTGTGTCTATTATCAGACTCAACGAATGCAGAACGCCCGGGAACGACAAAATCAGAAGCGGAAGTTGGCATTGGCATTAAAGATGTATTTGCCAGAACAACGGGACGTTTAATAGTAACGTCTTTCGCTTCAAATGTTCATCGCTTGCAACAAGTGATTCAAGCGGCTTCTGCTTCAAACCGCAAGTTAGCGGTTGTCGGGAAAAGCATGGTTCGTGTCATTACAATTGCTTCGAAGCTTGGGTATTTGAAAATGCCTAAAGATATATTGATTGATATGGATGAAGTGAACCGGTACAAGCCTGAACAAGTTGTTATTTTAACGACAGGCAGTCAAGGAGAACCGATGTCGGCTTTAACGAGAATGGCAAGAGGTGCGCATCGCCATATTACAATTACTCCTAATGACACAGTTATTATCGCAGCTTCTGCGATTCCTGGAAATGAAAAAAGCGTTTCTGCTGTAATTGATCAATTACACCGAATCGGTGCTGATGTTGTTTATGGAAGTCAAGCGGTTCATGCGTCGGGTCACGGCTCTCAAGAAGAGTTAAAGTTAATGCTGAACCTTATGCGTCCTAAGTACTTTTTGCCAATTCATGGAGAGATCCGGATGCAACACGCTCATCGGGAACTGGGACTACAAGTTGGTATTAAGAAAGAAAGAATTTATATAGTAGAAAAAGGCGAAGTTGTGGAATTTTCCAAAAAACAAGCTCGCCGTGGTGGAAAAGTTCCATCTGGGCACGTTTTAATTGACGGTCTAGGTGTTGGGGACGTTGGCAACATCGTTCTGCGTGATCGTCGTTTGCTTTCAAAAGATGGTATCTTAGTAGTTGTTGTTACGTTAAATAAAAAAACAAACACAATTGTTTCTGGTCCAAATATCATATCACGAGGCTTTGTTTATGTAAGGGAATCAGAGGAACTCCTTGAGAAGTCCAATGAGCTTGTTACGTCGATTTTACAAAAATGCGTCACAGAGAATGTGAATGAGTGGTCTAGCTTAAAGAGTAATATTCGCGAAGGGTTAAGCCGCTTTCTGTTTGAAAAAACGAAGCGCCGCCCAATGATCTTACCGATTATAATGGAAGTATAGTAAAGTAAAACAAGCCTCCCGTGAGTGAAGGCTTGTTTTTTGTTTCTCTAAACATAAGACATCGACACCGTAGACACAATAACGCGCGAACAAGGTGTAAAGTTCAGAGATTAAATCAAACAAAGCTCCGTGAGCAGTGAGTCTAAAAGAGAACGTATCTGGAAAAACACTTCAATTAAAATCGTTCGCAGTTCCATACACATAATAAAAACAGAGGCGTTCATACTACTATATACAACAGTTAGGAGTGTGGATGATATGGAAAATGAGCAACAGCCTGCACCAGAAGCACCGAAGGAAAAACCACAAGAAGAAAAAAGTGCTCTTGTTGAGAAAATCCAAGCCCTTGGTCAAACGGGAGTTCCGGATATGGGAGCATCCAACATTCATTGCATGACAGTCGTTGGTCAGATTGAAGGGCATATGCAATTGCCGCCGCAAAATAAAACGACGAAATATGAGCATATGATTCCACAATTAGTCGCTGTCGAACAAAATCAAAAGATTGAAGGGCTTCTAATCATTCTTAACACAGTTGGTGGTGATGTTGAAGCTGGTCTTGCTTTATCAGAAATGATTGCCTCCTTATCAAAACCAACCGTTACGCTTGTACTCGGTGGTGGTCATTCAATCGGTGTCCCGATCGCAACGGCAGCAAGCTATTCATTTATTGCACAAACCGCAACGATGACGATACACCCAGTGCGCTTGACAGGTCTTGTAATTGGTGTTCCACAGACGTTTGAATACTTAGATAAAATGCAAGATCGTGTGATCAATTTTGTGACAGCCCATTCCGGTGTGTCAGAGGAAAAGTTTAAAGAATTAATGTTCTCGAAAGGGAATTTAACGAGAGATATAGGAACGAATGTAATCGGTACAGATGCGGTCAAATATGGATTGATTAATGAAGTTGGTGGCATTGGTCAGGCATTAAAAAAATTAAATGAGCTCATTGATGAAAACAAGCCAAACGAGGTCGTGCAATGATTTTGTATACTTCTGTTCCTTATGAGTGCGTTTTCCCTACTGATCAAAGTGAATTCGAATCACAAATAACAATTCCTTGTCAAGCTGGTCAGTTAATTGTTGAACAGGAGGGAGAAGGGGCCTACCGGATTGTCCGTTTGATTTCTAGCAACCCTCATGATTTTTTAAAGCCAGAGTATGCACCTGGTACATTACTTAATGCAGAGTTAAACATATAAATGAACAGTCAATCACAACTCATCTATGTTATACTAAAAACAGTAAGAACAAGCAGTCTGACTCCAGGCTGCTTGTTCGAGTATGATTTAGAGGGTGACTGAATGGCTAAGAGAAAGAAACGAAAAAAAAACCAATGGAAATCGCAACTGACCTATGAATTAGTAGGTTTAGGTCTAATTGTCATTGCGCTTGTTACATTAGCGCGATTAGGTAGTGTTGGTGAGGCTTTTGTCCGTTTATTTCGTTTCTTTTTAGGAGAATGGTTTATCTTTTTAGCTCTCACTTTTTTAGTTGCGGCGCTTTATATTATGATAAAACGCAAGAAACCTAAGCTCTGGAATCGTCAGCTTGGAGGCGTTTATACCGTTTTATTGTCTTTGGCTATTATTTCTCATGTAAGCTTATTTCGGGAATTAAGTGTAAATGAAGTGCTCGATGATCAATCAGTTATCCGCGGAACCTGGACACTTTTTTGGCAAGAGTTGACTACTGGACAATCAGGTGATCTAGGTGGTGGGATGGTTGGAGCAGTCGGCTTTTCTGTTAGTCATTTTCTATTTGCAAGTGCTGGAACGTATTTGCTTTGTTTTATCCTCTTTATTATTGGAGCGATTTTAATATCTGGCCGATCTTTAGCGGACATGTTGGGCAAGGCATATCGCAGAACCTACATATTTATTACTGATTTTATGAAAGCACTGTGGCAAGATTTTACTGAATGGCGCATGCAAGCTCGTAAGAAAATGGCGGATGAACGAAATGAGAAAAAGAACGAATAAAACAAAGAACTCCTGAAAATGAACAACGAAGAAGGACAGAAGAAACAAATGAGCAGTGGGAAAAGCAGGAAGAACCTGAAATTGTAGATTTTACCCAAAATGCAATTCAGAAACCAATTGAACAACAAAAAAAGGTTGAGCAAGATGTGAAAGAAGAGGAAGCAGAAGTCGAATTGCTACCCACGCATATTATGGAAACACAGGCAACAAATGAATTATACATTTTGCCTGAACTAGACTTACTTCAGACGCCTGAAAAACCTGAGCAAAAACTTGAGAAACAACTTCTTACATCAAATGCGAGAAAACTTGAAAAAACACTTGAGAGCTTTGGGGTGAAAGTTCGTGTTTCAAAAGTCCATTTAGGACCTGCAGTTACGAAATATGAAGTTAATCCAAACATAGGGGTCAAAGTTAGCAAGATTGTGAACTTAGCTGATGACTTGGCGCTGGCATTGGCGGCAAAAGACATTCGTATTGAAGCGCCTATACCAGGTAAATCTGCAGTTGGTATTGAGGTCCCTAACCAAGAAGTGGCCATCGTTTCATTAAAAGAAGTTTTAGATGGTGCTTCAGACCGACAAGCCGAAGTGCTATCTGTTGGTTTAGGTAGGGATATATCTGGAGAGCCAGTGCTTGCTCCGCTTAATAAAATGCCTCATCTTCTTGTTGCTGGTGCAACAGGAAGCGGTAAGAGTGTATGTATTAATGGTATTATTACGAGCATCTTAATGAAGGCAAAGCCTCATGAAGTTAAGCTTATGATGATTGATCCCAAAATGGTTGAGTTAAATGTCTATAATGCATACCACATTTGTTGACGCCTGTTGTGACGGAACCAAAGAAAGCATCGCAAGCTTTAAAGAAAGTGGTTGCGGAGATGGAACGCCGTTACGACTTATTTTCTCATACGGGAACACGCAATTTAGAGGGTATAATGACCTGATCCGTAAGCAAAATGAGTTAGAAGATGCGAAACAGCCTCCTCTTCCTTATATTGTTGTTATTGTTGATGAGCTTGCTGATTTAATGATGGTCGCATCTGGTGATGTTGAAGATTCGATCGCTAGACTCGCACAAATGGCACGTGCGGCAGGTATTCATATGATTATTGCAACTCAGCGTCCTTCTGTTGATGTGATCACTGGTGTCATAAAAGCGAATATCCCTTCTAGAATTGCGTTTGGAGTATCTTCACAAACAGACTCGCGCACGATTCTCGACTCTGGCGGTGCAGAAAAACTGCTCGGTCGAGGAGATATGTTGTATTTACCAATGGGTGCTACTAAACCAACTCGGATTCAAGGCGCATTTTTATCCGATGAAGAAGTAGAAAAAGTTGTTGATTATGTCATATCGCAGCAAAAAGCACAGTATGTTGAAGAAATGACACCAACAATTGAACAAGCAAATACGAGCGCTCCTGAAGATGAGTTGTACCATGACGCTGTTGATTTAGTTGTAGAAATCGGCACTGCATCTGTGTCTATGTTGCAACGTCGCTTTCGCATTGGATATACAAGAGCAGCCCGTATTATTGATGAAATGGAGCTAAGGGCGTAGTAGGACCTTATGAAGGAAGCAAGCCTCGAGAAGTATTAATCGCTAAAGGAAATGATGAAGAGGCGACTTCATAAACAGTAATCTTTATATACAGGCTAAAAAAACCGCCTCATGAGGCGGTTTTTAGCTATGAGTGGGATGATGAGTACTAAAGTTTGATACACTATAAGAACATTGTTGAAAGGATGTATGACTATGGTTGAATTACATGTGAAGACACGCCAGCATGCGGGAATGCATTTGCATTTATGGGAAACAGATAAGTTTAAAACAATTACGTTCTTGTTAATGGCGAAAGCACCACTTCAAGAACGGAATGTAACTGCACGAGCGCTATTGCCACATATTTTGCAAGGTGGAACAAAAACGTATGATAACCGCAAGCAACTTAAACAAAAGCTAGACGATATGTACGGGGCTACTTTTTCTGCTGACGTCCAAAAAAAGGGGGAGCAGCACGTACTTACTTTTAGGATGGATATTGCAGCAGAACGTTTTTTAAGTGACCAAACGTCTCTTTTGCAAGAAGCGCTCAATGTTTTGCATGAAGTTGTTTATGATCCAAAATTGGAGAATGGTTGCTTTTCTAATGTGATTGTTGATCAAGAAAAACGCTCATTAAAGCAACGGATACGTTCTATTAATGATGATAAAATGCGCTTGGCGAATGTCCGTATCACGGAAGAAATGTTTAAAGGAGAAGCGTATGCTTTGCCTGCTTATGGGCGAGTTGAAGATCTTGATTCTCTTGATTCAAAACAAATTTATTCAGTGTATAACGATATGTTGCGAAACGATCGTTTTGATCTTTATGTTATTGGTTCTTTTGATGAGTCTAAACTAATGGGAACGATCAGTGAGCTTTTTAAAGGAGACCGACAGCTCATGAAAGTACTGAAGCTGCTGCAGCAAGTGCACCAGTGAAAGAAGTGAAAGTGTCCATGATAAACAAAAAGTAAAGCAAGGTAAATTGCATATGGGCTATCGCACGCATACGTCCTTTAATGACAAAGATTATGAAGCGGCTCAAGTCGCTAATGGCATTTTCGGAGGGTTTCCTTCTTCTAAGCTGTTTATCAATGTCAGAGAAAAGGAAAGCCTTGCTTATTATGCCGCTTCTCGAATTGAAAGCCATAAAGGTGTATTAATGGTTATGTCGGGGATTGAATTTGACAAGTATGAACGTGCTGTTGAAATTATAAATGAGCAAGCGAAGGCGATGCAAGACGCCGATTTTACTGATGACGATGTTGAACAAACAAAGGGTATGCTCATTAATCAACCTTAGAGGCAATTGATACACCACGTGGTTTTGCGGAGTTATCCTATCATGAAGCAGTCGCTCGTTTTTCTAAATCAATTCAAGACCGGATTGAAGGGATTAAGAAAGTAACAAAGAAGGATGTCGTCCGAGCGGCAAAAAAATGGGAGCTAGACACCATTTATTTTCTGAAAGGAGAGGATGAATAAATGAAACCACTAGAGTTTAAACAACTTGAAGAGACGCTCTATTATGAGCAGCTTGACAACGGATTAGATGTTTATATCTTGCCGAAAAATGGATTCCATAAAACCTTTGCTACTTTTACTACGAATTACGGATCGGTGGATAACGAGTTTATTCCTCTTGGAAAAACAGAACCAGTCAAAGTTCCTGATGGTATTGCACATTTCCTTGAACATAAAATGTTTGAAAGCGAAGACGGCGATGTGTTCCACACGTTTGGAAAGCAAGGGGCATCGGCAAATGCATTTACGAGTTTTACTCGCACAGCGTATTTATTTTCAAGTACGACAAACGTCAATCAAAATGTAGAGACGCTGCTTGATTTTGTCCAACATCCATACTTTACTGACAAAACGGTAGAAAAGGAAAAAGGGATAATTGGGCAAGAAATAACAATGTATGATGATAATCCAGACTGGCGCGCTTATTTCGGTACCATTGAAAACATGTATGAAAAGCATCCAGTAAAAATAGATATTGCTGGTACAATTCCTTCCATCAATAAAATAACAAAAGAAGATTTATATACATGTTACGAAACGTTTTACCATCCAAGCAATATGCTCTTATTCATTGTTGGTTCGGTTGATCCCGAAGAAATGATGTTGCTGATTCGAGAAAACCAAAGTGACAAAACATTTCCCGCACCTACAGGTATTGAACGTCGCGTGGAGCCGGAAGCAGGAAGTCTGATCAATCCGAGCGAGTCATTAATATGCCGGTGCAAACGCCCAAGTTATTCGTTGGATTTAAGGAAGGGAACCCGTCTCGTCAAGGTGAAGAATTATTAAAATATGAACTAGCTCTAAATGTATTGCTTGATTTAATGTTTGGACCTAGTTCAGAAGCGTATGAAGATCTTTATGATGCGGGTTATATTGATGATTCATTTGCTTTTGATTTTACAGCGGAAAAAGGGTTTGGTTTTTCCATTATTGGTGGAGATAGTCATTATCCAGATGAACTGCAAGAAAAGATTGAGCAAACAATTGAGTCATTTAAACAAAATGGATTATCAGAACCCGAAGCAAGCCGGGCTGTGAAAAAGAAAATCGGAACTTTTCTGCGGGCATTAAATTCTCCTGAATTCATTGCTAATGAATTTACACGCTATCGTTTCAATGAAATGAATTTGTTTGATGTTTTACCGATGTTGGAATCATTAGATGCAAAAGACTTAGAGAGTGTTCTTCATGCACACTTTGTGCCAGACGCTAAAACAGTTGCGGTGGTAAAGGATGACAAAGAACAATGAGACGAGTGCTTGTGACAGGAGCGACTGGAGGAATTGGCAAAGAGGTTGTTCGGTCGCTTGAAGATCAAGCAGAGTTGATTTATATTCATTACCATAGCAATCAGGATGCAGCAGAACAGTTAATGCAAAGCGTTAACTGTGATTGTATGCTCGTTTTTGCGGATTTGAGCAAAGGGAATGGAGTTGAATCGTTGGTTAGTCAACTTCCCATTTTTCCAGATACGCTTATCTATTGTGCTGGAACATCCGCACCAGAGCTTTTGCAAGATGTTAGTGATGAAGAACTTGATCGGACAATGGCAATTCACCTAACAAGTCCAATTAAACTTGTTCGTGCGTTATTGCCAGAAATGATTCGCAACAAGAGCGGATGCGTTGTTGTCGTATCTTCTATCTGGGGCCTCACAGGAGCAAGTATGGAAAGTGTTTATTCTGCCGCTAAAAGTGGAGTGCATGGATTTGTTAAGGCGATAGCGAAAGAAGTTGGGCGAAGTGGTGTGCGCGTCAATGCTGTCGCTCCAGGGGCGATTGCAACCGAAATGCTTTCGGTGTATACGGAAGAGGACTTAAGTGACCTTGCAAGTGAGATTCCTGCCGGCCGTCTCGGGACGGCGGCTGAAACAGCAAATGCGATTCATTTCTTGGCTGGTAACAAAGCGTCTTATATAAATGGTCAGATTTTATCAGTTAATGGTGCTTGGTATTGTTGATGTATAATTCGATTGCTTAGCGGCATACTACATGTGAA
>BAXC01000063.1 GCA_001310375.1 Bacillus sp. JCM 19041
CCAACCGTATCAAGTACAAACATCAGTGATAATGGCAAAAAGGTAGCATTTGTTAAGAAGACAGCTAATTGGAAAGATAATACATATCAAAATCATGTCTGGATCTATGATAAGGGCAGAGTGAGCGATTAACAACTAGTGCTGTAGATAGTACAGCCCCATTATGGTCTCCGAATTCTAAGGATATCGCATACCTTAGCCCAGTTGATGACGGGGGTCATAAGAAAAATCAGATCTTTGTTAAGTCAATAGATGGTGACAGTGAGGTTCAAGTTACGGATGAGAAAGAAGATCAGTCAATTCAAATGGGCACCTACTGGCAAGGGTTTTTATTATGTGGCACAGTCAAAAGAATCAGAGGTGATTGAAAAACGTAAGGAATCATATGGCGATTTCCATCATGTAGGGAAGGAATACAAGAATCATTGTTTATATTACATTGCTGCACACGAACCTAGCGTTGTTGATCAACTAACGGATGGGAATGCTTTTCATATCCATGAATTTGATCTTTCAAATGATGGGAAAAAGGCAGTATTTATGGCGACGCCAACCCCGGATAACGGAGATGATATGAATGGAGATCTCTACCTATTAGATATGGAAGCTGGAGAGTTACATAAACTGAATATCAATAAGTTGTTGGCTGGGAGCGTGTGCTTTTCTCCTGAAGGCAACAAAATATGTTATGCAGCAAGTATTAGAGAGAAAGAGTACTATCAGACTGCTATTCAGGACCGTACATTAGAGATATATGATCTTGATAATGGAGAGCGAGTTCACCCTTTAACGGATGTTGATAGCACGGTTATTCCTTTAAGGTGGACATCGAAAGGAATTTTAATGAGATGGCAGAATAAAACGAACTATCTCATTGGGATGTTATCAGAGAATGGCACTGTGGAAATGGGAAATGACAAAGTAGATCGCTTTATAATGGATGCTTCAATAACAAGCGATGGCAATCATCTATCTTATACGAAGGCTACAACAAATGAAACGTTTGAAATTTATTTAGACGGTATAAAGATAACGAATGAAAATCGCTTTTTCGATGGAAAGCTTAAAAGCAAAAGGGAAATAATCTCATGGCAAAGTAGCGATGGTCTTGAAATAGAGGGTGTTTTATCAACCAGTAGCGTTTGACGCACATAAAAAATATCCCTTATTAGTGGTCATCCATGGTGGTCCAGCTTGGGCATCCTTTCCGATCTTTTCTAACTGTTTTAATGAGAAATATCCGATTGAACCGTTTATCGAAAAAGGCTTTATCGTTTTAGAACCAAACTACAGGGGCAGTTCTGGTTATGGGAATGAATTCTTAAAAGCAAACGATCGAAAACTGGGAATTGCTAACTATGATGATCTGATATCTGGAGTAGATCAACTAATAGACAAAGGAATTGTTGATAAAGAAAGAGTTGGAGTGATGGGCTGGAGTAACGGCGGCTATCTATCTGCTTTCTGTTCGACATATAGTAGTCGATTTAAAGCTGTTTCAGTCGGAGGTGGCATTACGAACTGGGTCACAAATTATGTGAATACGGATATCCCTTACTTAATGAGGTCGTATTTAGGTGATAATCCATGGAATGATCCAGAGATCTATACAAAAACATCACCAATGACATATATTCAATCTGCCTGTACGCCCACCTTAATCCAACATGGCGAAAAGGATGCAAGGGTTCCTATCGCCAATGCCTATGAGCTACATCAAGGATTAAGAGATATGGGGGTGGAGACAGAATTCATTATCTTTAAAGGAATGGCCTATAGTCCTGACCAGCCAGGAATGAATGTGGCGATTATTAATCTGGTTTTCACACTATCTTCTTGGAGAAAGGATGAAAGATTTTAGGGATTTATCATCGATGTCCTTACAGGATGCGTGAGGATGAAACCGTTTGTCATTGGACTCTAGAACCGTCTGATGATGGGGGACTCTTTTTTTTGTTTGTCGAGTATAACTAAGAAACTTCTAGATGTTATCTTTCATTCTTACAGTAAGAATATCTTCTTCAGTCATGTAAACGCTAGACTAAGGGAGGGAATTCTAACAACGTATATCTCTTATTCACTCTTTCGAAAACCAATTAATCGTTTAACTCTTATACGTTTATCGTGATTATTTATCATAGATTTTTTCTTTGTTAATGTTTATTTGAAGAAATATGGCTCGTTCAAGTTGTTATGTTAGGCTAATAGTAAATAACGATTGAGAGGAGATACGATGTATCGATTAATAGCAGCAGGGTTGTCAGTTGTATTAATAGGAACTTTCTTTTCTTTAGTTTCCTTCGTACCATCATCTCAACAAGAGGATAATGTTTATTATTTCGGTTTTTTTGAAACCTTTTATAATCGTATCTATTTACTCAGCACCGGTATATTTCCTTTTAGGAATACCATCATCTGTAGTAATTGATAAAATAATACATAAGGGGAAAAGATTCGATGAATACTTATTTGGGCTAATTTTATATTCTCTAGCAGGGGGGATTGCTTGTATTGTCACTCTATTTATTCTAGGTCAGAACATCAATTTTATCGGAATCATTGGGGCTTCATTACTCGGGTGTATTGCCGCTAGTTTGTATTACCATCTGTACATAGTAGTTAAAAAATGTGGGAAGAAAAAGCGTAACAAGAGCAGCGAAAAAGAAGCGAAATAAGTTGTTTATGTAAGGTGATTTATTATTGATACATACATGAGCGTTTTACGTTAAATAAGGAGCATATACAATGACAGATGATCAACAAATTCAAGAGTTTCTTCAAAAGATGTCAAAAAGGAAAAGTCGTTTATCAGTATGGCTTCCGATTATTTTCAGCGTAACCGTTTTTTTCTCAATTTTCTTTAGCATTCTCACGTCCGAAACGGAAGCGGAAGCAGATAGAAAGTTTATCTTTTCGATGAGTGTAGGGTTTTCTATCCTACTGATCTTGTATGTCATTAATTGGATTTATTGCTATAGAGGATTAAAGGAATTAAAGCAATGGGATGTTGCTGATGTAAAGCTGATGCGCCTAAGTAATTTATATCGATATAGCTGTTACTTTTTTATGGTTCCTCCGACATTCTTTTTTGGAATGTTAGGTTTCTTTAAACTCAAGAAATTTCTAAAAGAGGATGTGGAGCAAGGGACGTTGGACACACTCATTTATAGATATTTGATAGAAAGGTAAATAGATAATAGAGTTAATAAAAGGCACTCATTAATTACAATGAGTGCCTCTTGTTCGTCTTTGATGCGTCAGGGATGTAATTGAATTTGATATTAGAGGCATGACCGTCTGTTTCATGTATAAACCAATGTTCTTAATAGCACCAGCTGAATTCTGAATCATCATGAAGAGTGCAATTCACTTAGACGCTTTTAAATATTCTAACCAATCACTTTTAATACAACTAGAATTTCGACTGGTTTTCTTCATTTGACGAATGAGCGCGCACATGTTGAAACGGCCATCTTTCGTTTTATTTAAAAGTTGCTTATTTCACCTCATAACGTAATAGCAACTGAATGAATCAATTAGGTTTCATTCGTATACACCTGTTTCGTTTCTTCAGGTGTATCGTATGTGACATACGTACCTGCGATCAAATCATGAATGGATCGTCTTGACTTGCTTAAGCCAACCATAAAGGCACTAACCATGAAAAGAGAAAAAGTTAACAGGCTACCAATTATAAGCAGCGTAGAGGTTGATTGCTCGTAAAAAACGGGATTTAGTTCGGACTCTTGTTCAGGTGAAACCGTCAATAACTGCCATGCGTCAGAGCCAATCATTGAAAAAATAATAAGAAAACAGACCAACAAAGGGAATGTATAAAGCAGTCCGGCAATCAAGTATCGTTTAATCATTGTCCAGAAGGTTACATTGTTTCCGTCCATCCGGACAATGCGCACCTTGCAAATCTTTTTGCCAAGCGTATACCCGTACCAAAAAAGCGGAATGAGCAAGTAATATAAGAATTGCATGAGGTTCGTTATCTCGCCAGTAATAGCGGATGATAAGTATAAAGCGTTAATAAAACCGATCAGCATAAACAGCACACCATCTAATAAATTGGCGCCGAAACGAATCCAAAAGCCTGCGGAGTTATGTACGATTGTGAACACATCCTATGTCTAATTAGTAAACTAATAGATCATTCCATAATGCGTTTTTATGATCTGCTTACCAATTCCCAATCATTTGTAAAATGAAACGTAGTAATACTGAGAGAAGAGCTCGACGTTATCGCTGCATTAATGTCCTTTGCATTGGGCTGTACGCGGCACTTTTTTTGTGTGTTACGATAAACTCTAAGGGGTGATGATAATGGAATATAAAACAATCTTATTACCAGTGGCAATGACGAAGAAGAAATCGGCGCAAATCGAAGACATTTTAAATGATATGGCTAAAGAAGGTTGGGAGCTAGTCTCGCTTCAGGCTCAACAAAGCATGGGTGGAACAGACGGGAACTTAGCGGTATTTAAGCGCAATACATGAAAAAGGGTAAGAGTTGGTCCATTTTAGAGAAATGATCGTTGCTAATAGGGGAAATTAGTAAAACAATTCCAATGAGGCATTAGCTTGAATAGCAAATAACCCACGACATTGTAAACGTCATGACTACTAAATAGAGCGATAATTTAAAATAATGATCAAGTAATGTTAAAATCACTAAAAAAGAAGAAACGGAAAAAGGGAAATACAGTCCGGGGCAGAATGAAAAAACAAAATTCAAGTAATAGCTAGCTTTTCGAAAGGTGTGTCTGTAGATATGCTTAAACTTTTCTCAATCCTTGTGGCTGTCATCATGGCAATATTAGTTCCTTTTCTAAGCAGGTACACGAGTCTAGAGTTTAGTCAGGCGTTTTTTGTTATACCCGGTCGCTCTTATTCTTTACTCGATTGTGGCATTAAGCTACTATTCCATAAATCAAGTAAGATTCCCATTAGTTGTTGCAGTTCTAATGATAATCATTAGCATGTTCGTTTAAAAACATTAAGGCTGAATGTTAATAAAATCAGAGATTCTTTCAAAAGGGTTATCCAGAGGGTTCCTTTAAATATGAGTTTAGTTGAAGAAGATTATTCAAAGAGACTATCAGAGGTGAAACTATGAACGAATCACTCATCAAACAAATTCCTTTAATAAAGGATTGCCAAGAAGTTGTTGAGATCAAAAAAGGGTTTTCTTTCGATGAAAAATACCTTATAACAATGCAAGATAGAAACAGGAAGTTGCTCCTTCGGATGTTTCGTTTAGAAGAAGTAGCCTTAAAAAAGGAAGAATATACGATCTTGGAGAAGATGCAGGATTATCACATAACGTGTTCAAGACCGATTGCGTTTGGTGAAATAGGTGATCGGGGATATATGATCACATCTTACATAGAGGGAGAGGATGCAGAAGAAGTGATTCAAACGTATTCAGACGAAGAACAGTATGTGATTGGTTTTGAGGCGGGACGAGAATTGCGAAAAATGCATCAGCTCCCTGCGCCAAGCGATCTGGCTTCGTGGTATTCGAGAAAAGTGAAGAAGCATCAGAACTATCTCGATGCTTACGCAACATGTGGAGTGAAGGTTAAACAGGATGATAAAATAATGAACTTCATTAATGAGAATATCGATCTCATGAAACAACGCCCAAATGTATTTCAACATGATGATTTTCACCTTGGGAACCTCATCATACAGCATAAAACATTTGCTGGTGTAATCGATTTTAACAGGTATGATTGGGGTGACCCTATTCATGAATTTCTAAAGATAGGCATTTTCAGTCGACAAGTAAGTGTCCCTTTTTCAATCGGTCAAATTAAAGGGTATTTCGATAATCAGGAACCTGACGATTTGTTTTGGAGATTGTATTCACTTTACCTAGCGATGTGCGTGTTTTCGACAGTTGTCTGGACGTTAAAAACGCATCCAAACAACATGGATGAAATGCTAGAGAAAGTATACATGTATCTAGAAGATCATGAGTACTTCAGCAACATAAAACCGAAGTGGTATCGATCGGATTTTCATTAAAAAGACGCATCTCATCGCGTCATCTATCATCTTCATTTATTTGTCTTAAAGCATGAGGTTACCTCCAACGTTCGTTTTTCATTTATATTACGTGGGATTTCGTTGTTGTCTGGGGTCCACACAGATGGTACCAGTTGGCAACACAATGCACATGATGCATTTGGTATACTGGTGTTCACATCGCTTCCAATTGCATGTTTTGTTTTTGCCCGTAGGTTCTTCAAGTCTGCAAGGCGTGGTTGGACGATTTATAGTATGCTCACCGGTTTGATCATGTTGGTTCTGTTTCTATTTTTTGGAACGCTTTGGGAGAATGACTCTCTATTTGCTGGCTTGATTCAACGTATGATGCTTATTACAGGCTTTGCATGGGTCACTTTGCTAGCGACTTATCTGTATAAGGAATGGCAGTAGGAGTGCGAATAAGTGGTCAGCAAGTGTTGAATCATGGCCAGGCAGTTCTTAATTTCGCATGCTCATCATTCCATTTACGTAAGAAATGAATAGGGGGTAGGGGTTGAGTGTAAATCTAACCCTCCTCCTCTTAAACTGAGGTGCTGAACTATGAAAACGCAAATACAAAGTATCGTATTTTTCTATCATTACTAATCTTGTCCTCTTGTAATTGGATGTACGATTTAGGTAAAACGAATAGTGAGTTTGATGTCACAGAAGCGGGAATGTCGATATCAGATTTTGAATTTGTCAATCAGAATGGTGATCTGGTGAGTTCTGAAGATCTGAGTGGGGAATATTGGTTAGCTGATATGGTTTTTACGGCTTGCCCAACGGTTTGTCCTGTGATGACTCCAAATATGAGAGAGTTACAAGATGAAGCCATTAAACAAGGAGTTGATATGAAATTTATATCTTTTTCTATAGACCCAGAGAATGATACTGTTGAACATTTGAAACCTTACACAGAGAGAATGGGCGTTAATGATGATTATTGGAGCTTCTTAACAGGGTATGAATTAGAAGAAATTAAGGCCTTTTCAATGGAGAATTTCAAGTCGCCAGTTGAAAGAACAGAAAACGATTTTTTACATAGTACAAGATTCTTTTTAATTAATGGTGAAGGTGATGTTGTTCGCGCGTATGATGGAATGGCAATGGATTTAAGCGATATTAAAGAGGATCTTATTGAGACAGTAAAAAATTAATAATAGAGAGTTAGGTAAAGAAATGAAAAATAAAATTTTAATATGGATTACTCTTGCAATTGCTTTAGTAGCTGTCATTGTAGTGATTTTTTTAAATCAATCTCAAGTTGATGTTGAGATTGCTGAAGAACATCAACAGACTCCCTCCATTGAAGGACAACCGATTTTAGGTGAAGCTGATGCACCTGTTACTGTTATAGAATTTGGAGATTATAAATGTCCTTCTTGTAAAGCGTGGGATGAGACGGTATTTCCTTTATTAAAAGAAGAGTATATCGATACAGGAATTGTGAATTTTGTACATATAAATACTCCTTTTCATGGGGAGGAATCTATTCTAGCAGCTCTCGCTAGTGAGTCTATGTGGCATCAAAATGAGGATGATTTCTGGGAGTACCATAAAGAGATTTATCAAAATCAACCACCAACTCAACAGCATGATGAACCATGGATAACTCAAGAGAAACTTATAGATATTGCATCAAGTATTAATTCAGATATTAACCTAGAACAATTAGCGAATGATATAGAAAATGAATCATATATGGATAATGTTCTGATCGATATGGAATTAGTCGAAGAATTTGGGGTTACGCAGACTCCCACAATTATGGTGAATCACTATCAATTAAACAACCCCTTTGAATATGAGCATCTTGTTCGTTTAATTGAAATGGAGGAGTGACTGTATGGGGCACGTTTCAAACCAATTAAAATTGTATATTGCTTGGGTTGTTGCATTAGTTGCAACATTAGGAAGTCTATATTTCAGTGAGATAAAAGGCTTTGTTCCGTGTGAGTTTTGTTGGTACCAAAGAATTGCAATGTATCCACTTAGCATTTTGCTTGGTATTGCGGCTTATACAGGAGAAATAAGAGCAAAAAAATACATTCTACCCTTTTCCATAATTGGGGGAATAATTTCTGCCTATCACTACATGATACAGAAAATCCCTGCACTTGCTTCAACATCTCCTTGCACAGATGGGGTGCCTTGTAATGTCCAATATATCAATTGGTTTGGCTTTGTTACAATTCCATTTCTCGCTTTAATAGCATTTATTTTAATAACTATACTGCTACTATCAATTAGAACAAAGGATTAATGGAGGCGGTAAAGTGCAATAGGGTGTTGTCTTTATTGGGGCTGGTCAAGCTGGTTAGCACTCGGTTATTATTTGAAACATAAAGGATTAAATGATTTATTCGTTGATGAACATACTAGGATTGGAGAATTGTGGCGTTTGCGTTATGATTCATTATCACTTTTCACTCCAAGTAGTTACAGCTCTTTTCCTGGATTAAAATTGGAAGGGAGGCTTGAACACCTACTCTACTAAGGATGAAATGGCTGATTATTTATCTCTATATGTCTCCAGTAGTGGTGCTTCTTTTTTAAAATTCCCCTGTTCAAGCAAGAAGGTCTTAAAATCTTTACTGGCTTGTTTGTTTAATCGACTCACTATAAACAGGAAGAGTTTCCTCTTACCATTTCTGTATCAGTGGTTTTGTGCGGATTTCACTTTTCCGTAAAGCCCGGTAATACTAGATTGTTGGTGCATCTCTTACCTCCCAGATCTTATCTATTCCATTTATTTGTGATTGGTTTGTTTGCGATTTGGTTTGCAAACTTGTTAGCACAGTATAATAGTAGAAACTTTCTCTTTTGTATTGAGCAATTTACTAATGGAGCTAGTTACTCAGAGCTGATTTTGATCCAATCACTTCTGGTGGAAATTCATTTGGATGGACAAGTAACAGTTTTTGTAGCACCTCTCGTTGTTGCAGTAGTAGTACGATTAGTTGCATCATGGGTTGGGAAGCAGGCTGTCAAAACTATTTCAAAACATGCAGTGACAAGAGCTACTCAACGTGGAATATCATCTAATGCCATGGCAAAGGCAATGGCTTATGGTACAAAGTATACTGATAAGAATACAGGCGCTAAGATACTCTATCATTCTGGAAATAAAGTTGCCCTAGTACTTGATAAATCAGGGGAAGTAGTAAAAACAACTTATAAACAAAATTCACCTAAAAAAGTTTGGAGCTCGGGCTGGTAAAAGATAATGGAGGGAATAGGATTGTACATTTTAAGAGATCAAAGTTACTCTGAAAGTAAAGTCGAATTAATTCTACATGTAATCGACCGAGAAACATATGACGAGGATGAAATTATTGCTATAACTGGATTAATTGAATTTAAGTATGGCAATGGTGGAGTATACAAACAAGAAATTTCTTTAACTGAAGAGGACTTTGATATCCTTAAAAATCAATTGGACAATCTTGATTTAAGCAGTCCCTTAAACGTGCTTACCTTAGATGAACCAGACTTGTCTTTCTTCGTTTTGGGAGAAATTGAGAAAGAACATCCATTGGATTTATTAATTAGCTTGGATAGCGGTCAAGCTGTTTCAAACATAGGAACTGAATCAGGAGTTGCTCTGAGAATGACTGTTACGGTTGATGAATTTAATGAGTGGATCTTAAACATAAAAAAATCTTTTAAGTAATACAAGAAGAGGCGAATAGAAATTGTCTCTTTTTGTATTTAATGGATTCTAACATAATTCCCTAATAATTTATTTGCCTTTTTAATTCGCAATTTATGGATACTACGAAGTTTTTCTTCATTTATAGTGAAGGAAGCTTTTTTCTTTATGGCACTAACGAGGCAGGTTAAAGAGATAAGGAAGTAAGGATTTCTCATTTATTTGAAGATATCGTAGAATATAAAAATATATCATTCTAGTTTAAAGTTGTGAGGAGGAGAAGGTATGCAAATACTATTAATTAGGCATGGGGAATCGGAAGCAGATATTTTAAACGTACATGAAGGAAGAGCAGATTTTGAATTAACGGAAATGGGTAGAAAACAAGTGGGCGCTTTAGTACATAAAGTAAAAAATGACTTTCCACCAGATTTTATATGGGCAAGTACATTAAAGAGGGCGCGAGAAACCGCTGAAACATTAGCGGAAGCTATTGGTTGTCCAGTGAAATTTGAAGATGAATTAATGGAATTTAATAATGGTATACAGGCTGGCATGTCTTTTGAAGAAGCGAAAAAGCATCCGGTGCCAAAATTTCTTCATGATCGTTTTGAAAATGGGGAATCATTCATTGAGTTTCGAATGAGAATTGAAACGATTTTTTCTGAAATTGTAACAGAAAATAAGTATGAGCGGATTGCGATAGTAGCTCATGGCGGGGTAATTAATAGTATACTACGCGCTTTTTTTCAAATGCCAATAAACATGGATACTATTTTAAAATAGGGGATACAGGGATTAGTATGATTGAACTTACAGATACAAATAAAGATAAAGTAATTCATTTTATCAACAATACAAATCACTTAGAATGTATATAAGAGAAAATTCCATTATCTTTCATTTTTAATGTCTTATACGATATTCTCCTCTCCTTCCAATTGTCAAGATAAGCATAACGATATTGCTACCTTTAATTCCCGCTGTAAGAGTCATTAGTTGGGCAAAACAAGTCTCCCCTAAGCTCCCTTTTATGCAGAAATAAGATAAATCTATTGCCGACAACCACACTTTAACGCAGTAAAGGTTTGCGATTTCTTTTTGATTAAAGAAAAAGAATCATTGATTCTAAAAAAAGCCTAATGTGGCAGTACTTGCGACCCTGTTAAAAATAGTAAATTACTGAGCACCACCAATCTAATACCTATCCATAGAAAAAACAAAAAAAGGCTGATTTTCAGCCTTTCCCAATGTAACCTTTTAAAAAGGTTACATTTAAAACAAGAGAACCTTATTCATCATACGGACGTCTTGCTACATCGTCAGTTTAAGAATTGGATGTTCCGGTCAAACCCCATATCTAGACCTAGACCACCATATTAAAGAGTGTTCATTTGTTCGTTTTATTTAGTGTATACTTTTTACCCCACTCACCCATACATTCCAGTATGGGCATAAAACTTTCCCCTGTATTTGTTAATGAGTATTCAACTTTTGGGGGCACTTCCTGATGCACTTTTCTGCTTATCATTTGATCTTTTTCTAATTCCCTCAGCTGTCTAGTTAGTATTCCTTTTGAGATCCCTGGCACTAATCTTTGAAGCTCGCCAAATCGCTTTGTTTCTTTCAAATGCCAAAGAATAATAACTTTCCATTTACCTGCAATTATGTTTTGCGTATCGGTAATTGGGCAAACCTCAATTTGTTCCTCAGGAATTTCTCCTTCAAACGAAGTTCGTGCCATAATATATCACTCTTTCTCTTTCCTAATGGTTCTATTTTTGTGACTATGTTATAAAAAAGTAACTACTTACAAATTTAGAGCTACTATAATAATATATGACTATTATTATATATACAAATTACGCATAATAATTGGAGGAATTGATTATGAAAATCGGAATCATTGGTGCAAGTGGTAAAGCAGGAAGTCTGATTATGAAAGAGGCTATTAATAGAGGACATGAAGTAACGGCAATAGTGAGAAATGCCTCGAAAATCACAGAAACAAACGTTAATGTTCTTGAGAAGAATATTTTTAATCTTACTGCATCAGAACTTAGATTATTTGACGTTGTTGTAAACACATTTAGTGCACCAGTTGGAGAAGAACATTTATATATCGAATCTGGAAGGATCTTGGTTCAAGCTCTTAAAGATGCTCCAGATACAAAATTAATCGTAGTGGGAGGTTCTGGAAGTCTTTTTGTTGATGAAGAAAAAACAACAAAACTAATGGATACACCTGATTTCCCAGTTCTTTTTTATCCAATTTCATCTAATTCGTCAAAACAACTTGTGGAATTACAAAATACAAATTTGATTACATGGACTTATATCAGCCTGCTGGTTTTTTTGACCCAGAAGGAAAAAGAACGTTCATATAAGGTAGGAAAAGATCATGTGATTTTAAATAGTAAGGGTCAAAGCTATATTAGTTATGCTGACTTTGCTATTGCTTTAGTGGATGAAATTGAAAAGCCACAACATGTTAATGAAAGATTTACCCTTGTTGGAGAAGCAGAATAAATTAAAGAGTTGTGATTTGAATCGATCACAGCTCTCTAATTTGTATAGATAATAGGGTGAGAGGTAGCAATACCAATTTTTTATTTTAACGCAGAGTAAAATTCAAAAGCAGTGCAACATAATTCTTAAACTGACAAATAGTCTTTTAAGCTAAACTGCTCCTTTAATATAATAGAGCGCTCATATTTGCATCGAATGTGTGGTTTGTAGGATAACCATATGACTCAATGCAAATGTGAGCGTTTTTTATTGACTATTGATTTGGAAAACGTCAGCTCGTCGCGTTCGGATACTTCGTCTAACATCAGCCGCTATATCGCTGATTAAGTAAACGATCATCATTCTATATCTGAACCAAAGAAACAACATAAATCAAAATAAAGTCACATAAAACAACATTTTAACATTCTCTTCATATTGGCTTAATATTCATATTTTATCTTGTAAGTACAAGGTTAAAGCAATTCATGAAGAAACTTAAAAACAAGCGTAGTAAAAAGGAAAAGTGAAACAGAACTTGGAAAGGTGGGCACTATGAAAAAACGAGTTGGAAAAACGGTGCTTGGCAGCGCCTGTGCATTTGCTCTCTTTGGTTGTGGGAGCAGCTCGGTGTCCGGTGATGAATCAGGGATGTCGGGAGAATTGACGGTGTATACGGCGATTGAGGAGGAATTGATTCCTGTCTACTTGGAATCGTTTGAAGAGCAGTACCCGAACATCGATTTAAATATTGTGCGTGATTCTACGGGGATTATAACGGCAAAGTTGCTTGCGGAGGGTGAAAACACTGAAGCAGATGTTGTCTGGGGGTTACAGGCTTCAAACTTATTGGCGCTAGAGGAAAAGGACATGCTTGCAGAGTATTCTCCTGAAGGCGTCGAAGAGATTCCAGAAATCTTTAGAGATGACGCAGAGTCGACAAAATGGGCGGGGAATCTTGTCACAGCTTCAGGGATTACGGTGAATACAACCGAGCTCGAAAAAATGGGACTGGAGCCACCGAATAGCTATGAGGATTTACTTGACCCCAAGTACCAGGGGCTGATTGCTATGGCTCATCCTGCATCTTCGGGGACCGGCTACTTGCAAGTATCGACCTGGCTCCAGATGATGGGTGAGGAAGAGGCTGGCAGTACATGAAGGAGCTACATCAAAACGCCGGGATTTACACTCATTCTGGTTCCAAGCCGATTAATATGGCAGCGACCGGGGAGTTTCCGATTGCGCTAGGTCTCGTCTATAGTGGGGTTCGAGAAAAACAAAATGGTTCACCTGTGGAAGTTTACTTACCAGAGGAAGGGCTTGGTTGGGACGTGGAGGCCAATGCGATGATAAACAAGGAAGACAGTGAAAGTGATGAGCTGGCGCAAACGTTTCTGGATTGGGCAATTTCAGATGAAGTGATGCAGGAATATCAGCAGGCGTATGGGTTATCGACAAGAAATGAGGATTTTGAGACAACGGAAGGTTCCCAGAGAATTACCAAGAGCTTCTTTATGAGGAACATGACTTGCTTCTCTCAGCAGAAAATCATTCGGACACTTTAAGTAAGTGGGAAACAAACTTCGCAGAAAAAGCCGAGCGGGAAAATTAATTGAAGGAAAAGGAGTCGTGAACCTGATGGGAGATCCGTATTTGTCGATTCAAGGCATACATAAAAAGTTTGCTCGAGTCACAGCGCTCGATCACATTTCGATCGATATTAAAAAAAGCGAATTTGTTTGCTTGCTCGGTCCGAGTGGATGCGGCAAGACAACGCTCTTACGAATCATCGCCGGTCTTGAAGATCCAACGGCAGGCACAATTATGGTAAACGGTTTTGATATGGCAAATGTTCCGCCTGCCAAACGGAATTTCGGGATTGTGTTTCAATCCTATGCCCTTTTTCCAAATCTAACCGCTCTGCAAAACATTGAGTACGGGTTAAGGGCGAGGAAACTCTCGAGAAAAGAGGTCAAGGAGCGGGCTCTTGAAGCGCTCGCCCTCGTTGATTTAGAACAAGTGAAGCACCGCTACCCTGCGCAGATGTCAGGTGGGCAACAGCAACGGATTGCGCTTGCTCGTGCGGTTGCACTGTCTCCTGATTTTTTGCTTCTTGATGAACCGCTCTCCGCACTTGATGCGAAAGTGAGGGAACGGCTGCGTTATGAAATTCGCGCGATTCAAGAAAAGTTGCAAATTACGACGGTGATGGTGACTCACGATCAGGATGAAGCGCTGACGATGGCCGATAAAATTGTTGTCATGAACAATGCTGAAATTATGCAAGTTGGTTCGCCGCAAGAGGTGTACCAGCACCCGAACAATGCGTTTGTGGCTGATTTCATCGGCTCAATCAACTTTTGGCGCAACCAAAAAGAAGAGACATGTGCGATTCGCCCTGAGCATATTCGCCTCTCCAAAACCGAAGGCATGCAGGCAGAAGTCGAAGCGATTGAATTTCGCGGACCGATTTATCGGATTCTGTTTAAAGTGAATGATCCAGCGGTCGATTTACACGAAGCGAGTATCAAGGTGGATGTCTCGATGCGTGAGGTTCACGAATTTCAGCTCAAAAAAGGATCGAGCGTGCGTGTGAACTTAAATCCTGAGCGAATTCTCGCTTATGAGGCTTAGCGCGAAGGAGGGAAGAGGGAATGAAACAAGAAGCACGTACGCAACTAGGACAGCGAAAAATCGCCTTTAATGGGGACGAATGGCTGAAACGAAGCCTGCTATTCGTCATGATCGCAACGTTTTTCATTGTCCTTGTCTTTCCGCTCGTGACACTGTTTGTCAAAGCCTTTCAAAGCGACGAAGGTGTGTTTGTTGGGGTTCAGAACTTTGTTCAATACTTTCGCACGCCGGCACTTGTCCAGTCCTTGCAAAATACGGTGTTTGTCTCATCGGTGACAACAGCGATTTCTGTATCACTCGCATTTGCCTATGCCTATTGCCTGACGCGAACGGATATTAAAGGGAAGACGTTCTTTCGCTACATAGCGCTCTTGCCGTTGTTTGCGCCAACAATGATGCACGGGATCGCACTTGTGTATTTGTTCGGTAATCAAGGGATTGTCACAAATGGCTTTTTTGGACTCTTGCCAGGGGTTGATATCAACCTCTATGGACCCGTCGGTATTATTATCGCCGAAGTGATTTACACATTTCCGCAAGCTTTTATGATTATGCTTGTGGCGCTTGGAAGTTCGGATTATCGACTGTATGAAGCGGCGAATACGCTTGGTGTCAACAAAGCCAAACAATTCTTTACAATCACGCTCTCAACGGTGAAATATGGCTTGATTAGTGCAATTTTCATTGTCTTTTCCTTAAGTTTTACGGATTACGGGCCGAAGGTCGTCGGTGGGCAGTACAATGTGCTTGCGACTGATATTTACACGCAAGTAGTCGGTCAGCAAAATATGAGCATGGGCGCGACAGTTGGGATCCTTTTGATGATTCCTGCGATTCTAGCGTTTGTCTTTGACCAGTTGGTGAGCCGCAAGCAGAGCGGAACACTCTCGGCAAAGTCCATTCCCTATCAAGTTAAAAGGAATCGAAAACGAGATACACTTGCGTTTTCGTTTGTCTCTTTGATTACCGTGGGCGTATTTCTAGTATTTGGAGCAGTCCTTCTCGCTGCATCTGTCAGCAATTGGCCGTATGATTTAAGCTTTAGCCTCGATAACTTCCAGCTTGAAAGCTATACAGGTGGTGGCTTTACCGCTTATCGCAACAGTCTGATTGTCGCGGCTCTTTCAGCCATATTTGGCACGATTTTCACATTTGTCTATGCGTATGGCATTGAAAAAATTCGCAAGCTGACAGGCTTGCGTAAAGCGGGGAAGTTGTTGTCGATCTTGCCTGTTGCTGTACCAGGCTTGTGATTGGGATTAGTTATGTGTTCTTTTTCAGTCAGTCAACGATTGAGGTATTCGGCTTCAGTGTGACCAACCCGTTTCATTTCCTGTATGGAACGATTGGGATTATCGTGATCGCGAACATTTTGCATTTCTATTCCGTTGCCTTTGTGACAGCGACGAGTGCGTTGAAAAAGCTAGACCACGAGTTTGAGACGGTATCGGAATCAATGGGCGTTCCGATGTACAAAACGTTTTTTAAAGTGACGGTACCGATGTGTGTGCCGGCAATTTTAGAAATGGCAATGTATTTCTTCGTCAACTCGATGGTGACGATCTCTGCTGTGGTCTTTCTCTATACGGCAGACTTTACACTAGCGGCCGTCTCGATTGTCAACATGGATGATGCCGGGAACTTGGCTCAGGCGGCGGCACTCAGCATACTCATTATTGCAACAAATATTCTTGTGCGTATTGTCTACGAGTTGGTGGTCTATCTGATCCACAAACGGCAAGTGCGCAAACAACATCAAATAGTGGAAGGAATGACGAATAATGAACAAAGTTGAAGCAGTAGTATTTGATTGGGCAGGAACGACGATTGATTATGGATGTTTTGCACCGCTAGAAGTATTTTTGGAGATTTTTCGCAAACAGGGCGTAGAAATAACCGTAGACGAAGCGCGGGGACCGATGGGCATGTTGAAAATTGAGCATATCCGCGCCTTGCTGAACCAGACCCGCATTCGCACAGAGTGGGAGCGTGTCAAAGGAAGTGAGCCGACAGAGGCCGATGTGCACGCGCTCAATGATGCCTTTGAAGAAAATCTGTTTGAGACGCTTCCACATTTCACCACTCCGATTCCTGGAGTGATTGAGCTTGTGGCATCGCTTCGAAACAAGGGGATTAAAATCGGAGCAACGACGGGCTATACGAAGGCAATGATGGATATTGTGGCTCCACAGGCAGCTGAACAAGGTTATGCCCCGGATTGTTATTTTACAGCAGATGATGTAAAAGCGGGCCGGCCGTATCCGTGGATGTGCTACCGCAATGCTGAAGCACTCGGCGTGTATCCGATGGACAAGATGATGAAGGTAGGCGACACCGCCACGGATATGAAGGAAGGTAAGAACGCTGGCATGATCACTGTTGGCGTTGTGTTCGGAAGTAGTGAGCTCGGCCTTTCTGAAGAGGAAGTGCAAGCTCTAACTATTTCTGAAAAAGAGGCGGCGATCTCCAAGGTTACCAAGCGTTTGATGGAGGCAGGGGCCGATTACGTGATCACAAGCATCGGCGAGTTGGAACGTGTGATTGAGCAAGTCCAAATCAAGCAATCGATCCAAAAATAGAAAGGAGTCTCTTTATGAAAAACGATTACTTACTGTTAACGCCAGGGCCACTGTCTACCTCAGAGACAGTACGTGAAGCGATGCTGAAAGACTGGTGTACATGGGATACGGAATACAATCAGATTGTGCAAGACGTGCGAGAGCGACTGACCAATCTTGCGACAACAGAAACGGATCTATACACAGCTGTGTTAATGCAAGGAAGTGGATCGTTTACGGTTGAATCTGTTATCGGAACGGTGATGCCAAAAACAGGGGGCAAGTTACTCGTCTGTACGAATGGAGCGTACGGCGATCGAATTGTGAAGATGACCGAAGTTCTTGACATCGAGACGGTTGTTGTCTCAACAAGTGAACGAACCCCGATTGATGCGAACGTGGTCGAAGCGCAGCTTAAAGAAGATGCCGACATCACTCATGTCGTGATTGTCCATTGTGAAACGACAACCGGTGTGCTGAATCCAGCCAGAGACGTTTGTGCTGCGGCCAAACGCTACGGAAAAACGACGATTGTTGATGCGATGTCGAGCTTTGGAGGTGTGCCGATAGATGTTGAGGAGTGGGGGATCGACTTTCTGATTAGCAGTGCCAACAAGTGCATCCAGGGAGTCCCGGGGTTTGGCTTCTGTATCACCAAACGCAGTGAGCTCAAGGCATGTAAAGGCAATGCTCGCTCCCTCTCGCTTGATTTGTATGACCAATATGAGACAATGGAAGAGCAAAATGGAAAATGGCGCTACACATCACCTACCCATGTCGTGAGAGCCTTCCATCAGGCACTTGAAGAGCTTGACGAAGAAGGCGGCGTTAGCGCTCGTCACGAACGGTACGTCAAGAACCAGCAGTTACTTGTGCAAGGCATGGATCGGCTTGGCTTTGCGACCCTCATTCCACTAGAAAAGCAGTCACCGATCATTACATCGTTTTTTTATCCTGGTGATCCGGCTTTTACCTTTCAGGCTTTTTACCAGGCGCTTAAGAAGAAAGGGTTCGTTATTTACCCCGGGAAACTATCGGAGGTCGATACATTTCGAATTGGGAACATTGGCGAAGTGTACCCAGAAGACATTGAACGTTTACTGAGCGTGATTGGCGATACTCGTGCAAGCAGTGAACATAACCGTCTAACTTAAATAGATAAAAGTAGAAGGCTGCCTGTATGTTGGCAGTCTTCCTTTATAAAATGACTCACGTGCAAGGAGGAAGAAGATGGCACTATTATCAGATGAAAGAAAGAGTGAGATTCTCTCCCGCATCGAAGAGGACGGGAAGGTGAGAGTGAGGCAGCTTGCTACGGATTTTCACGTGTCGACGGAGACCATTCGACGAGATCTCGATGAACTAGAGGCGGAGAAGCGTTTAAAAAAAGTGTACGGCGGTGCGCTAAAACTTGAGCCACAGATGGTTGAGCCACCGATGCTTGAACGTACGATTCTGAATATCAACGAAAAGAAGCGTATTGGCGGGAAAGCCGCTTCACTTGTTGAAAACGGCGATGTGATTTTTATTGATGAAGGAAGCACAACCTTGCAGATGGTCCCACCGCTTATTAAGAAAAAAGACATCACAGTCATTACGAATTTCTTCCCGTTAATGAAACTGATGATGGAGTATGAGCAGAAGCAGCTGTTTGACGGGAAGCTGATTTTTCTCGGAGGCATGTGAGTAGTGCCCACACACGTACGTTCGGCTCCTATGCAGAAAAAATGGCCGAATCGTTTTTTGTGGACAAAGCCTTTATCTCTAGTGATGGCGTTGCCCCTGGCATAGGCATGACTTGCTACCGCTCGGAGAAGTGTTCGCTTTCTCAAGTATTGATTAGCCATGCGAATCAGTCGTATGCCCTTCTTGATCACTCCAAGCTAGGGGTGAAGGCCAACTATAAGATGGCAGCGATGGGCGCATTTAGTCATGTGATTTGTGATGCGGAGGTTCCAGGGGAGTGGGAATTGGATGAGGGTGTGTGGGTGAAGTGCTAAGAGATTAGCAGAAAGCTGACGAACATGCGGAGCGGTAAGGTGGAGAGAGTGAATGTTTCGATTCACTCTCTCCTGTTCAGGAGCTAAAGAGAGATGTAAGCTTTGATGGAGTGTAGGCAACCCCATTTTTGAGGGTTCTGAGCACAGTTAGAGATGGATCTGTTGATAACGTGCTAGAACGAGGTTAAATCTAGCAAGTTTTCGGCACAGCAAGTGTCAGGTTCTTGTGAAAAGAGAAGGAGGATGGGAGATTGACCGTAGGTATTTGGAGGTTTGTGTCTTTTCCTATCTTGCTTGCAAGGTTCGGAGGCTTAGGCTGATTATCGGGATCAATTGTTAAGTTGGGAGGAATCCCAGCCGTTGCGGAAATATTGTTTCCATTAAATAGGATTCTCCTTGGAACCAGAGGGGTTTGTAACGCAACTTAAAGCGTGGATGGAACAAAAATCTCAAGGTTTAATGGTTATGTCAAAAAATCAGATTTTGACCATATGATTATAATAGTGAAGCTTGATCGAGAGTATCTTGTTGATGTTGGCTTTGGTGCATACTTCTTTAGGAAACCCGTTCCTCTTGATGGTACTCCTATTCATGACATTAGCGGAACATTTAGAGTTAACAGTACATCTAGTGAAGGAGAATATCCTTCACTTTTTGTTTTATTAGTTCAATTAAAAAGGAATTAAAAGGTATTGACCCTGACATTATGTAATACTTTATTATGATATTACAGCATAAGAGGAAGGGGGACTCGTCATGAAGATAAGTGAGTTATCGAAATTGACCGGTGTAAGTATTCGTTCGTTGCGCTATTATGAGCAAAAGCAATTGATCCATCCTTTACGATTGGAGAATGGTTATCGTGAATTTTCTCAATCAGATATCGAAAAAGTGAAAACAATACAATTATTCCTAGAGCTTGGCATGAATACAGATGAAATTTATCCAGTAATAAAATGTGATAATTTTCTGTTTGCGAAAAATAATGGATGTGCCCATTCTGCGGTGAAGCTTTACTCTGAAAAATTAATAAGTGTTCGTGAACAAATTCAACACTTTAAAAAACTGAACTGCATTTAGAAAGCTATTGAGAATTTGGGAAAAGGAACAGGAAAGAGAAGGAAATAAGGAGAAGTAGGGATTAAATGAACTATCGTCTTCTTATATTAGTACTTGGAACATTCATAATTGGAACAGATGATTTTGTAATTGCAGGATTGTTACCGAATATCGCTAGTGATATGAATGTCACAATTGCTGCAGCGGGACAGCTAGTTACTGCATTTGCTATTGCTTATGCAATCGGAGCACCTGTTTTTGGTACTTTGACGATGAATTTACCCTTGAAAACTCTATTAGTTGTATCGATGCTGATATTTACTATTGCTAATGCACTTTCTGCTGTTGTTACATCGTTCGAGATGCTTTTTTTAACAAGGGTATTAGCAGCGTTAGCAGCAGCTATATTTACCCCTTTAGCGATGGCCGCTTCTGCTAGTTTAGTACCTGACACGATGCGTGGAAAAGCATTATCGTTTATATTAACAGGGATAACAATGGGGTTGGTTTTAGGCGCACCTATTGGAACATGGATAGGTAATACGTTAGATTGGCGTTATTCTTTTGTATTTGTAGCGGTAATTTCTTTAATAACGGTCATAGGAGTTTTAGTTTTCATGCCCAAAATTGAGAGGGAAGCCGTGCTAAGTATTAGGGAAAGAGTGAAAGGTTTCAATAAGATTATAGCCTTAACCCTATGTGTAAGTATCATTGGTACTACTGGTGGCTTCATGACGTATACGTATATAGCTCCTATCATTACAGGAATTACTAATGTGGAGAATATTAGTATCTTTCTTTTATTGTTTGGGATAGCGCACTTTTAGGTAACTTACTTGGAGGTTATTTTACAGATCGAATTGGTGCACCAACAACCTTAAAGCTTTCGCTTGGGGGATTTGCTGTGTTGTTGGCCGCCTTCTCATTTTTATCATTGTTAAACCCATCTACATTTGCAATTGTAATGGTATCACTCGTAGCAATATTATGGGGAATACCAGGCTTTGGGATGAACCCAGCTCTTAATTCTTTCCTTATTTCTTTGAACCCTAAACAGGCCCAGATGGTTCTATCATTTAGTGCTTCTGCTCTTTACCTGGGTATTGGATTAGGCGCGATTGTAGGCGGCGGGGTAATAAGCGTAAGTTCAGTAAATTATGTTGGATTAGGTAGCGGATTTTTAGTTCTTATAACATTGGTGATTTTTACTTTTGTTAATAGAGCTGCAAATAAAAGAAAGACAAAAATTAATACCAATGCCCATAATCTTTAATCTATGATATTTGTTATATAGAAGCATTTATGAACTAGTTCATAAATGCTTTTATATAAACATTTTTTATCTGAAAAGAGCGATGGGGGTCTTTTGCTTGCCGATGCATACAAAACCTGAATGACCTAATGAAGGAATAATGCAGCCAGAAGGTTTTGCGATGTATCTAGTCAATTTAACTGTGCTCAGCGCTGTGTTGCTATTAATGAGTTGGAAGCGAGATTCGCAAAATGGTCACAGCTGGGAAAGTCACGTCAGGTGATAACAACATGCTTGTTTAAGTACGAAATGAAATGGTCAACCCGGCTGTAAATGCAATAAGATCACTGACGGCAGGTCTACGGGAATCGTCTATCCAACAAACAGAGATCAAGCGCCGCCTAAAAGTGAACGTACTAGCGTGAACGAAGGGCGGAACTAGTAGAAGAACGAACACCACAAACAGAAGGGAAGCAAGAAGCCCATATTCAGCGGTTGCACACCATGACCAATTGAAGCATGCGGAACATTAAACATGAGTTCTCTCCTACTTATAGACAGTCTTCGTCTCTCCTATTAATTATTCTTCGCAGAATCTTGGTACCAAAATAACATGTAGTCTGTCATGGTTGATGCGTGACCAAGTTGACGTAGCATCGTAGAGACATTCCCTCGGTGGTAGGTTCCGTGATTCGCTACATGTAGCAATATATCAGAAAAAGTTGTGTGAATGTTTCCTGCAAACGGGTTTTCAATCATAATGGTTTTTTCTAGATCCTCTTCTTTTTGTATCCATTCATTGTATTGTTTAGCTAATTGTTCAAATGCGCTCACAAATTCCTCGACAGAGTATCCTTTCGTTTCTTCCACTAACGGATAGGATGCTTCAAGTGCTTCTTGCATTCCAATTCCTTTAAGAACCGTAACCACATATAGTCTACTGCATAAATATGACTAAAGGCCTGGGGGATTGTAGGAAATGAGCTATTCACTTCTTCTATTAATAGATCGGAAGAAAGATCATTTACCCTCGCTAATAGTGTCTGGTTTGCCCATACATGGTACTCGTACATTTTGATTGGATAGTTCATTTTTATCGACTCCTCTAATTTGAAATTGATTTTGTTAACGAGTACTCATTATAAAAAAAGAAGTATGACAACAGAGTGTCATACTTCTTCATATCGTTTGAGCGTTTTTATTAGTTGTTCTTTAAGAATGTCTCTTAGTTCAAAAGGTTCAAGAACCTCTGCTCCACTACCAAAACTTAGTAAAATGGACCAAAGCCATTGCGCTTGTAAAGGTTTGTAAACAGGGAGATTCATTGTCATACTTCCATCGAAATGAAATTCCTTTTCAGCTTGTTGAAATTGATCCAATACCATGGATAATGCCTCTGGCTCTACTTTAATTACCACGTTCATTGTATCCGTTTGAATGAGGTTTCCATTTTCGTGTTCATTAGGATTAAGCACGTTGTTGTGTGGCTGAAAGAATTCTTGTAATAGAATTAAATTCACCATTCGAGAAAGTCGAAATTCCCTATACATTTGACGAGTGCGACAATAACCATGTATGTACCAGTTGCGGTATTTATATTGAATCTGTATAGGTTCAACATCACGGGTTGTGCGTTCACTTTTTCTATTAAAATAATCAAAACGAACAACTTGTTTGCATTTAATTCCGGTACGTAAGAAATTAAGAGCCTCGGGTTCTGAACGCTTGTTTTCTAAGTCTACTAGAAGACTTGGAACTTGTTGTTTTGTTCCGACCGTCTGCAAACGTTCAATCGTTCCTTGAACATTTTCATCTTCAAAAACACTGGAAAGACTTGTGAGTACGGTTATCAATGAATCAACATCGTGCGAACCAAGTAAGCTTTTATCCATTTTGTACCCGTCTATAATGCCATATCCACCATTTTGTCCCTGATAAGCGATGACAGGAATCCCTGCTGAACAGATTGCATCAATATCCCGATAGATCGTTCTTTGAGAAACTTGAAACTCATTAGCCAACGTAGAAGCTGACAAAACTTCGTGATTTAGAAGTTTATAAATAATAGAGATCAATCGTTCCACTTTCATATTTTTTCGCTCGTTTCTTTGTTTTGTATGAAACTTTTCTGATCCGCTTCGCTCTTTACTAATCTAGAAGGCGAACGTTATCATGCCATTGCCCATACATGTTATTAACTTGTCTAATCTTTTATTAAATAATTGAGAATCATCTTTAACACTCTGAATTAAGTTTTGAATTTCCACGTTAAAATTTCTTCTCCTTACTCTGTGAGTATAAGTTAACAGTTTTCATGCATGAAATCTATAAGTGGATATATTCTTTAAAGGAACAGAGAAATTAGTATATGTGTGCCGATTATCATTGCGCTGCTGACAGTCAACCTCTCATTTACACTATTTAATAGCTCCTGTTTATTTTGGACTGTCGTTTATACACTATTAGCATTTGTTAGCGGCTTTCATATGAGTTTTAAGTATAAAAAGCAGTAATGTAAAACAAGCAAGAAGAATGCTTTTTCATTCTTCTTGCGGAAACGAGTCCTATCAAGGGTGACATGGAAAACTTGCCCTTTAAATGTTTGCTGTACAATATCAAATTTTTAATCTTAAGTCAGTACCCGGTGAACGTATCTTTCTTTATATTGCGGGTGGGAATATGGTTATCTTTCAAATATTGGGTAATTAATTTAACCATTTCCTTTGAACCTGCAACAAAGTAATGAGCATGATTCTGATAGTTACCAACAAATTGATCAATCTCTGGATACAATTCTTTCCTTGAATCAAGGAAAGAAACATTTACTGAGGTGCTAGCACTTACCTCATTAAGATCATCTCTATATAAATGTTGACTATCTACATACAGTAATTTAACTTCGTTTGTTCCTTTTCCATCTGCCTCCAATTGTTTTAACATTGCTCGAAAAGGGGTAATTCCTATTCCGCCAGCAATTAAGAGAGTGGGGGGGCTTTCTTTGAGATAAAATGAACCTACAGGACCATTCATTCTCATTTTCATTCCTTCTTCTAGTTCCAACAAAGCTTTTTTAAATTCACTTGGATTCTCACTTATTTTTGTCGTAATTTTTATTACGTTTTCTGTTGAAGATGATGCCACACTTAATGGTCGGTAGAATCTTTAATCTTTTTGTGGGTTATCGTAAATAAACCGTGCTGCCCAGCTTTCCAATTTAAACGTTCATCCATTTTAAATTGAAAACTATAGACCTCATCTGATTCTTTCTCTTTCTTGATTAATGTTAATTCACTTTTTCTGAGTATCGACAATGAATCTTTTAAAAAGCTCATTTAGTAATCTCCTTTTACGAGAGGTATCGGTTTAAGCTTCCTCTACTATAGATTTCATCCTATCTACCATATTTGACCAACCATACTTCGCACCAAAAAAGGCTTGATTTTCTTCTTCAAAGCCAGACTGTTCCATATGCAAGTAAGTGATCTCACCTTCTTGTTTTAACGTCCATGTGACTACGGTGTTTATTGGTCCACCTACCCATGTGTAAGATAACTTATATGGCATGTCTACGATCAAAACTTCGCTATCTACAACTAATCCTATTTCCTCATTACGGAACTGACATTTGTAGCCGACGATCGGTCTAAAATTATTCTCCATTACCCATTTAGCAAGCGTGTCTGAGTGAGTTAGGGCATTCCATACCTTATCAATTGAACTTTTAAATTGAAAATCTAATGAAACATTTGTCATTTATTATTCCTCCAATATGTCTTTTAATAAGATGGCTCTTTCATTCCAGAATTGTTCATAAAAGGATACCCAATCTTTAACTTCTTGTAATGGTACTGGATTTAAACGATACCTTGTTTCCCTACCTATTTTACGGTTTCTCACTAAATCCGCTTCTTTAAGTATGGTCAAATGTTTAGAGATGGCAGTGCGACCCATTTGAAAATGGCTAGTTAGTTCATAAAGAGGCATTTCGTCTGACTCAGCTAACAAGTGAATTAACTTACGTCTTGTTGGGTCAGCGATCGCTACATAAACGTCACGTTCTTGGAATGCAGTATTCATAATTCCCCCTCCATAATAAGACACTTATTGGTGTCTTATTATATGACACCGATAAGTGTCTAGTCAACAGATTTAATTATGTGCTATGTACCATTTATATAGATACTTTGGTACGAGAAAACAAGTGATGCATCTCGTGAATTAATGAACAAACGATTAAATGTGACCATTTTTCAAACATCTCAAGAGTTCACAGAGTTATGACATCTTTTTTGTATGCTACTAACAAGGAGGGACATATGAAAAAAGCGGTTGGAATCATTAGTTTACTATTTCTGTTAAGCGGTTGTGGATGGGTGTATGAATTGAGCCCTAATTCGTTGCCAGAAGGTGTGAGTGAAGGGGCATCTTCTGTTCCGGACTTTGAGTTTACTGATCAGTTTG
>BAXC01000064.1 GCA_001310375.1 Bacillus sp. JCM 19041
GTGGGAGTAAGAATTCAAGACAAGAGAAGCGGCATAACGGGTACTACTTATTTGTAGGAATTTGAGTAAGAAGTATTTCATTCTGGAGGGAATAAGCATCATGAAAGCAATTAGTATGTTTGGATTTGTTACAATCACTACGTTTGTTTTAATCGCGTGTAGTGATGGGGACCAGCAATCAAATAATAAGGAAGAAGAGAACATTTTGACGGAAGAATCTCAAGCTAGTGGCACGCAAGAAGAGGCGGATACTGGAGAAGCGCAGGAAACGAGTTGGGAGAAGTTGAATTGGTGGAAGAAGAGTTAGATCAAACATTTACGGATCGCCAGTTAGTGAATGACGAAGGAGGAAGCCGTGTCATTCACTACTTTGAAGGTGACCGCCCTCAATATAAATCGATTTTCATCAAAGAAGAAAAACGGTTAAAGATTGTATCGATGAATGACGAAGGAGAAGGTTGATATTTAATGAAGTGATCGATCGTGACATTTAAATAAACAAGCTAAGAGGAGCGAAATCAATTGATTTTGCTCCTCTTTCCGATTGTAGATTTAAAGCGCTGATCGAATGTGATTTAAGCTATTCATCCAGTTGTTTTTAAGCATTTGACTAGCCACGGAAAAATCGCCTTTGCGAATCGCTTTAATCATTTGAGTGTGTTCATCAATGGATTTCTGTTTAGGAATGGCATCATGGAAATAAAGGGATTCAACCCGGAGAATCTTGTCTTTTAATGTGACTAACAATTTCTCTAACTCTTTGTTTTTAGACATACGAACTAAGCAGCTATGAAAATCAATGTCGTACGTAAGGCAATTCTTTGAATGACCTTCTTGTACGGCTTTTTTGTAGTGAGCATTTATTTGTTCCAACGAATCGGTTTCTGTCGTGTTCGAAGCAATCAGTTCTTGAAGGGCAAGTGTTTCTAATGAAATGACAATGTGATAAAGTTCCGTAACTTGAACAATATCAATCGGCGCAACACGTGTATGACTATTCGGTTTGCTAATGATAAATTCCTCGTCTTCAAGCCTTAACATTGCCTCTCTAACAGGTGTTCGACTGATCTCTAATTGTTCAGAGAGGTCCTTATCCTTAATCCGCTCGTCTGGTTTTAACTCACCAGAAATAATGGCTTCTTTTATAATTTCATAAGCTTTGTTTCGCATGGAAACTTTACTGATTTTGCTCTTATTTAATGTCATGACGATCACCTTTAAAAAACGTATTTACCTTACTGTATCTCATCTGGCCACTAGAATCATCTATTTTCAAAAAAAGTATTTACTTTGTTGTATATAATATGTAATATATCAGTTGAAGATAAGAAACGCAAGTTGAGGAGGACGGGTATGAAACCAAAGACAATCAATGTTTTGCTCATTATTACAATTATTTGTATTTCTTTATCAGCCATTTTTGTTAAATTATCGGATGCACCATCAACCATAATGGTGATGTATCGCATGTTTTTAGGTTGTTTATTGTTGCTTCCGTTTGTGTTTAAATACAGAAAGACACTCCGCCTAATTAAGCGAAAAGAATGGATGGCCATTATGTTTGCAGGTATATTTCTAGCAGGTCATTTTGGCTCTGGTTTGAATCACTCAATCATACGACCGTCGCAAGTTCTACACTCATATTAGCCTTGCAGCCTGCGATTGCCTTGATTGGTGGACTTCTCTTCTTTAAAGAAAAAATACAGATGCGTACTCTTCTGACACTGGGAATTGCTTTTGTTGGTGTGCTCATTGTTGGTGGTGGAAACGTAGGGTTAGGGCGAGATGTGCTAATAGGGAATGTCTTAAGTTTGTTGTCAGTCTTTTCAGTCGTTTTTTACTTATTAATCGGCCAACGAAACGTGAAATCAATCAACCATTGGGTCTATAGTTTTTTGGTATTCTTTCTCGCTGGTCTCACAATGATCCTATTTAATTTGATCGCTAGCATACCTCTTGCAGGTTATTCGAGCAATGATTGGATGGTATTTATTTTGCTTGCGATCTTTCCGACAGGGGCACATATCATCTATAATCTCTTGCTAAACTTTGTAAACACTACTACTGTTTCAATGAGTACGTTGGGGAACCGGTTGGTGCTTCGTTACTTGCAATCCTCCTCTTAAATGAAATGTTGACGGTTGTAGAAATGGTTGGAGGATCGTTAATAATAGTAGGGATTTATCTCTTCTTAAAATTCCAAAGTGGTTCAGATAAAGTATTCGATAAGCAAGCTAAAGCAGTAAGCGATGGATAGGTAAAGTGTGTCTACATCTTGTGAAGAGTTGATCTCACTAGATAAAATTTAAGTTTGCCAGCAGATAATTTAGTTGGCGCCATTTATCTATCATTGCGTTTTTCTCGTTTTAGTTAAGGTAAATAGGAAAAGGGACGGACCGCTCGCATTATGTGGGCGGTCCGTTTTTAGTTGTTTATAATAATTGTCTTGATTGCTTTAAATTACTAAAGTGTATCTTTGTTTTAGTTTCATTAATTGCTTTATTGATATAAAATGCTTATAATTGCTTATATAATACTTATAAATACTTGGAGGGGGGAGGAAGAATTGTGTACCAAGAAGAGCGAATCGTAAAGATACTTGAAGAGTTGTCTGCCAGAGGACGTTTGTCGAACCAAGAGGTTTGTGACCTACTAGATATTTCTAGAGATACCGCCCGTAGGGATATTATTAAGCTTGTTAATGAGGGCAGTGCTGTTCGAACGCATGGAGGAATTGCTTCAACGTTTTATAAACAAGAGGTCAAGAAATACAAGGACAGAGGGTTCTTGAATCGAAAAGACCATGCCTCGCAGTCAAAAATAGCGATTGCTGAGCGAGCGAATCAAATGATTCATTCAAAAGATATGTGTTTCTTTGATGTGTCGACGACAATTACATTCCTTTCTGAACTCGTGGAAGAAGAGACTATCATTTTCACTCATTCCCTCGATAATGCAGGACGTTTAGTTGAAAAAGACCACGTGGAGCTACATTTACTTGGAGGAAAGTTTCATAAAAAGAATCGCTTCTTTTACGATTTATTCCATTTCAATGAGTTAATAAAAGATCTTCATTTTGATCGAGTATTCATTGGTGCTGCTGGCATAACAGAAGAGGGTGTGTATTTCGCTGATCGCGAAGATGCCTTATAAAAAGAGCGATCATTAAAAAAGCAAAACAAGTTGTTCTGTTAGCAGAACAGGAGAAGTTTAATCAGACAAGCCATTATATTGGTGCGGATTTGGTTGATATTGATGTACTTATTACAGATGATCAACCACCAGAACATTTAAAAGAGACATTAAGACAATTAGAAATTGAAATTGACATTGTGAGTCATTAAAGGAGAATGAACCATGACAACGGAGAAACAAAAGATGATAGAAGGCGAGCTTTATAATCCTGCGGACAAAGAACTTGTACAAGAACGAAATCTCGTACGTGAACAGATACGTGCTTTTAACAAAGCAGAGGATCCAGCCGTTCGAAAAAAGATACTGACAACCATTTTAGGGAAAACAGGGAATGAGTTTAACTTCGAAGGCAGTTTGCAAGTAGATTACGGCTATAATGTCGAGCTTGGCGAGAACTTCTTTGCCAATTTTGACACCGTGTTCCTCGATGTATGCAAAATCAAATTTGGTGATAACTGCATGCTTGCGCCTGGGGTTCACGTTTATACAGCAACGCACCCCCTTGACCCAATGGAACGGAATAGCGGTCTAGAATTTGGTAAGCCGGTTACAATCGGGGACAATGTATGGATTGGCGGACGTGCTGTTATCAATCCAGGCGTAACAGTAGGTGACAATGTTGTGATTGCCTCTGGTTCGGTCGTAACGAAGGATGTGCCTGCGGATACAGTCGTTGGCGGAAATCCAGCAAGGACAATTAAAGTACTCACTCCACAATTATAATAGGAGACGGTTATGCCGATCATTTTCGGGTTGCTTACATGGGGTTTTCTTTGTGGAAGTCTGTTGATTTTAACGGCGTTCGCAACAAAACGAGGGAGTTCAAATACAAATACAAAGGGCAATGAACAAAAAAGAGAGGATCCATTTTCGTTTTTATTTGATGTGGATCGATAAAATCAGAGCCGAAGGGTACTGGTTTAAGCTTTTCGACAAATTCCCGTGAAAACGAGACTGTCGACAAGCTTTTTACTGATGAGTGATGTTTTCCCCGCTTCTGTCCTTGCTTCCCGGATACACTTCGCTTTCTGCAGGCGACGGATAAGCCTCACAGCATAGCGAGGAGGCTCATCTTTTCTCCCGCGGGTGTCTTCGTGTATGCCGTCCGCTAGTTTCAGGGCATTTCATTGAAGATCAAATTAAGATCGGAGAGGGTAAGAAATTATGGGTGTTCATTATGATTACATCTAGAGATAGATAATCCTATTAAAAAAAGCACCCGGCTAGGTGCTTAGAATGTTTTATGGATGCCTTAACACTTTGATGTCAGTGAGGCAGTTCTGCTTGGAGTGACAATATTTGATGGCTTGTCCATAAGAGAGACGTGCGCAAATCCTTTTGTATTTGTAGCGTTGACTTGCTCCTTAACACGTATGCTCTTGCCGGTAGGCTTTTTCTTTGCAAAACCTATCATAACAACCCCTCCTTTAAGCTTCTGCTTTCATCTGGATTTCCCCTAATAACTCATCGTGAAACCCTAAAAGCGCAATGTCTGCAGTTAGATTAATAAAGTCATCTTCGACTTCAGGAGTAATAATCCTCCTTTAAAGAGACAGATAGCTATTCCTAATTTCATTTTACCATAATTACGTACAACAATGAATTCGTGGATGGCGGAATTGGGTGAATTTTGTTGAATATTCGTATCTACGATTCGGTTATTGTTAAATAAAACAGATTGAGCAATCAAATCATCAACAAAAGCAGGGGTGGTTAATGACCTTGAATCAAACGTGGCTGTCGGGTCCGAATATGCCGATTATCTCATCCTGTCGTCGTATGTTGACTTCGAACAGTGGGCTAAATACTCTAGGTTTGCACCTCTAACCCTCTTCAGCGTCAAATAGATCAGAAAATGAAAAACCGTTTTGATTAACGCCTTGACAGCGAAATTAGGTAACCGATATACTACGTAGCATATTAAGAAGGAGGTCTTTGTTTGTATAGCTTATGTTTAAGTCTGGTTCAACACTTTTCTCATAAATAAATAACGAGGAGAGTGTAGAAAATGGATTGGAAGATTCGCGAAACAACTCACGCTGATAAACAAATGATTTACGGTGTCCAACAGGCAGCATTTGGATACGATAAGGAAGCCATTCTTGTCATGGATTTGCTTAAAGATGAAACAGCTCAACCTTTGTTATCAATAATGGCTTTTGATGGAGATCAAGCCGTAGGACACATCTTATTTACGAATGCGACTTTAGTTAGTGGTTCCCTTGAGCAACCAATCATTTCAGTACTAGCACCACTAGCGGTTATCCCGTCTTATCAAAAACAAGGATAGGTGGGTGCCTTATTCAAACAGGGCTCGAAATGCTAAAAGCAAGAGGTGTCGATTTCGTATTTGTCTTAGGACACCCCGAATATTATCCGAGTCATGGATTTAAGCCAGCTATTCCTTTCGGCTTACAAGCACCATATTTAAATAAAGATGAGCATGGTGATGCTTGGATGGTAAAAGCACTGTCAACAGGAACTCTTGATCGATATCAAGGCAGCGTCTTCTGTTCACATTCATTAAATAAACCTGAACATTGGCGAGAATAATACATGGGGACTGATCTTTGTCAGTCCTCTTTATGTTCAACTTATTTATATAAACTATTTCAAGTTTGAGTAAAGGAATGAATCAATATGCTAGAAAAAATGATTGAAGCGAACTATGGACTGCTAGTAAAAGGAATAAACCAGTTGAGTGATCACAATGAAGCTGCAACATATGATGTTGACTCGAATCGTGGCAGGTATGTGTTGAAGCGAATTCCTGATTCTGTTGAGGACCCTGAAAGAGAAGGGGTCATTATTCACTATCTTCATGATCATGGAATTCCTGTGTCTAAATTACTGCCAGCAAATAATGGATCTATACCATTCGTGAAAACGGACAACGCTATCATTTACAAGAATTTATTGAAGGTGAAATATATGATTTGAATACCGCACACAATGGTTCTTAGATCGTTCAGCCCAAAATCTTGGTAAAATCCAAAACGTCTTATCTCATTTTCCGAAGTTGCCAGAAGGACTAGTGAACAAAGAACTTTTTACAACTAGACAAATTGAGGCTGCAGTAAAGTCATATCTTTGTACTTTAGAAAAAGCGAAGAAATCCAATGATTCACAGACTGTTGAAGACATGAACAATCGGCTTTCCTATTTAACAAAATTGAAAGACGTGACAATTGATTATTCCCGTCTCACGATCACGAACTCTCATGGAGATTACTACACGTCACAAATCATTTGTCAGGGCAATCAGTTGGTAACAATTGACTGGACGGATGCATCTCGTCTCCCTGCTTGTTGGGAAGTGATCATGTCGTTTGCATATGCGGACCCGAACAGTAAGTCAGGAAAAATAGACGCCGAAGGACTTAAACGATACGTCAATCACTACCAACAGTTTTTTAAACTTAATGCGTATGACTTATCCATCATGCCGTATTTGTATTTCTTTCAGTTAGCTGTAAGTAATTTTTATGAGCCTTATGAAGACCTTCCGGAAGAATATTTAGATATAGCCAGGCTCACTACTAGACAACTATCATGGTTAAATGAACATGTCGATGAACTGGCTGTGCAGCTACTACAAAAATAATTCACTAGTTGTGCATTTTTAAAATGAGGGGAGGAGAGAGGAAGCAATAATTTGCTCCCTCTTGAATCTTCCGTTTAGGCTTTTTCTTTGTTGGAAAAGCCTTTTGAGGCCTTTGTTATTGGTTCGCTTTAAGGTGTTGTGTATCTAATTCCTTTAAAACACGGATTGACTCACGAATGTGAACACGTTTAAATGCGACCATGAAGACCAATGCAAAAAGGATATACGTTAGACCTACAAGAAAAGCACTTTGTAAGGGGGACAACCACTCTGTTAGAAAGCCAGCTCCAATCATCGCGATACCCATCGAACTATTTTGAAACATGGACAATGTACCGAATATAAATCCACGTTTTGAGGCGGGTAGTATTTTCATTAGAACTGTATCAAAACAGATGTTACTAATACCACCTACGAACGTAATGGCTACGGCAAGTAATAATGCTTGTGCAAAGAAGAATGATTGACTAAGTAGTAAGTGACCGATTCCTTCTAGCAGAATCATCCACACACCAATAGCAATATATTTCCCGTGAATCCATTTAGCCATTGTTGAGCTTAAAACAAACCCAAGTCCTAGGGCAGTGTATATGAAACCGACTCCTAGATCCCCTTTGTCGAAAATATCTAATGCAATTAAGTTGAAGATTACGTTATCCACACCATTAGCGAGGGGCATGAGCAACATGATCATTAAGAATACGCGTAATAATGCCACTTTAACGAACAGATAGCCGCTTTCTTTTAATGATGATTCGACGACTTCGCCTACAGAGCTTGACGTCATATTACTTTTCGTTAAGCGCCAGATCAACGTTGCTGCCAAGAGAAGAAAGAGTAGATTTACATCCGAAAGGAATGCAAGAATTCCTCCAAGTAGAGAGCCAAAAACAAGTGTTAAATCAACAACGTTTTGCTCCAATCCATTTACAGCGAGTAGATGTTTCTTTTGAACAATGTCAGGAATCGCTGCAAAGCGGACAGGTTTATAAGCCGCTTCACCACTCGCGATTACAAATGTACTGACATACAGCAACCATAACTGTTCGGTGGATACGGCCCATATTGGAAGCAAGGCAAAAGGTGTTCGGAGAGCGTCTGTCCAAAACAATAGCTTCGCTTTATGAAACCGGTCAGCTAAGTACCCACTAAATGGAGCAAAGACAATTGTTGGCAAGACACGTAAAGCCATTAAAATACCTAATGCCATTCCAGACTCCGTTAAAAGATATAGAAGTGCAAAAGAGCCAACTTGTGCGAAGCGACTGCCGACCCCGTTCAAAACAGAACTCCAAAATAGAATTTGATACTTCGGTTCATTCGCTAATAATCGATACCCTTGCATAAGTGACCTCCAAGAGATTAGATATGTATCTAATTAGTATTGTGAAAAAAAGGACCTAACGTACAGGCCACATTTCTTTTGGATTTAGTTCATAGACTCCATCTTGTCGATACATAAAATGAGACATCACAAATTCACGTCTAATTGAAGCAAAGTCTTCATGATAGCGCAAGATATGCTCGTTGATTTCTTTTTCTGTATACTGCTTTCCATGCGATAACTCACGCAACATATACGCTAAGAGGATTAATCTCTTTTTTCGTTGCGCTGGTAGCTGTTTAAGCTTTCCATTGCTTTCAATGAAGCTTCGAATTATTTTTGATGTCTCTTCCTCCGTTAAATCAACTTGCTCAACCATTTGATCGCCGCTAATTTGATTAATGCTGCTGCCATTCGTTCAAGTTTACGTTCGTCTAAATAAAAGTAAATCGTATTCTTATCACGTCGTTGATAAACAATATCAATTTCTTTTAGCTTCGTAATATGATGTGAAATGGTTGGGGGCTTTAACCCTAGCTTTTCTGCAATGGCTTGACCGTGATGAGGTCCTGACTTTAACAAGCTTATAATACGAATTCTTGTTGTATCACCGAGCGTTTTATGAAAGTTGACGATGCGATTTAACTGCATGACGATTCCTCCAATCTAATTAGATTATAATCTAATTAGATGTGTGTGAAAACTCTTTTGTATAAACAATCTTATAATTGAATATAGACTGCGAAAGAGATTTAGATAAAAGGAGCGTAGTAATGGGCACTCAATCAATGTCATAAAAGGATTAAATAAAAAGTATAAAGAGGTATCCTTATTAGAAGATGTGAACTTTCATTAGCAAACGAACCTTTAAATGGGAAGGTTAATAGGAGTGATTGTATTCGGGACTTGTTCTTTTAGCAATACCTCCAATTGTTAAAACATAACAATTGAAGATGTTAATTAAAGTAGTTTTAAGTTCTTTGCGTACTCATTTGCAGTAAGTCCGTAGACTTGTTTGAACTGCCGATTTAAATGGGTTAAGTCAACAAAATGATAGTCATTTACAGCTAAATAAATATCTTGTTCTTTCTCTATTAATTGTTTAGCTCCTTCAATTTTACTATTGAGGTAGTATTGGTAAGGTGTTATTTTCGTGTGAGCCTTAAAAAATCGTATAAATTGAAACTTGGACATACCAAATTCGTTGCAAACATCATCGATTTTAAAAGACTCTTTCGAATGAGAGCGGAGTACTTCTTTTATTTTGCTAATTAGACGATCTTGTTTAAGCTGATAGGAACATGTAGTTGGGTGAAACAAGCTATCTGCGAGTTCAATCAGTCGTTCGTTACAACGAGCTTCATCCTCTTGATTTAGGATGGCCTTTGCCAAATGAAGCGTGTGGTACTGGTCTTCTTATCGTAAACAATTGGATCAGCGAAACAAACGATTTCTTTTTGTCCAACTGTTTCAAGAAGCAATTGTGGTTCAATATAAAGCATGACATAATCAAGGCCTCTGTCATCATGAGCCATCCCATCATGCGTTTGTTCTGGGTTAAAGAGCATCACCCATTTTGGTGGGACAATTGCAGGTGGCCATCTAAATGATAATGCTGAATGCCACGCATCGTTACACCAATAGCGTATTCACTGTGAGCGTGTTTTTTATAAGTGAAATCAGTCATTTTTTGCTGATAAAGCTGTGACCCCTGCACTCGTTTTATAGTTAAACTGATTCATGGTAGTGTTCCCCTCTCCTGTTTGCTAAACCCAGATCATTATGGCTGCATATACTAAAAACAGAGCCATGATGAGGTTTGTCGTCTTCTGATACGTTCGAAATAACTCCTTGAACATGGCACCAAATCCAACCCATAAAAGAAATGCAAGAAAACCGATGAAGGTGATACCCAATACGCTTAGAGAAACCGTAGTTGGATCCACATAATAAGGCAATATAAAACTAGGAATGACGGTCATCGTAAATAAAACAACTTTAGGGTTTAGGAACTGCATTAGAAAACCAGACAAAAAGGAAGCATGTTTTGCAGTTGTTTGTTTTTTGGACAAATCCATTTTGTAAACTTGATATGCGAGATAAAGCATATACAGACTGCCTACAAGTTGCATAAAAAAAAGGATTTTCGGTAGAGCATGCATAAATAGTGTGTTGAAGATAGCAGATGCTGTTAGTAATAAACCAAACGCAATCGTCGCTCCATACGTATAGCGCAACGCTTGATGAACTCCATTATTTTGTACAACTGATACGATCACAATGTTTGTCGGTCCTGGTGTAACTGTAACAATAAAACAATAAAGAATAAACGATAAGGTCGTCATTGTGTAACTCCTTTGTGGGTGTTGTCATTTATCAGTTATACAACCAAAAGAGAACAAGGCATAGTACATTATTGCAGCAAGTAAAACAGACAGTACCTACTAAATGATAGCTGTACGTTTTATTCTTTCATAACGGTGTCTGAGCAACTTCAGTCAGTGAATATGTATCTTTTGAGTGCGGATCTTGCGAAGTGTATTGAGTGAAAAGATATAGTTCATTAGTATGAATTATTGGTTTCTAGTCTGAATGAGTCGTTGTGTAAGCTTTTTTTCTGTATACTATTTAGGTAATAAGTTGATTGTTTTTACCATGGAATAATCATTAAGTGAAGGGAAATGCGGTTATTTCTTTATTGCTTTTTACATAAGTTCGTTTTGTTACCCATACGCAGCTGATTCGTAGATGGTTCATTTTATTCATTTTTCTTATAACAAGAGTGCAGTAGTGATAGGAGGGAGAGGCTCTATGAGTGCAGAAGACAAGCAGACGCAACAAACATCTCTGGACAAAGCGATCGATATTTTGAGTTTACTTGGGCAAGAAGACAATAAAACGATACGGGAATTGAGTGATGAGTTGAACTTAGCTAAATCAACGACTCATCGGGTTTTACAAATCCTCGAAAGAAGAGGGTTGGTCAAAAAAAATCGTTACTCAGAAAAGTACAAGCTTGGCTATAAGATTCTTGAATTTAGCTCTAGAATGAAAAACCAAGATGAGATTAGGGAACTGGCAATTGAATATATGAAAGAATTAAGTACAATTACTGGCGATACGGTGCAATTGGCTACACTAACCCCGGAGCAGCGGGTGATCATCATTGAAACGGTCGAAGGGACCAATGATTTACGTGTGTTTGCCAGGCCGGGACAAACGTATCCCCTTACATACGGAAACTTTGGCAAAGTGTTTTTATCTTCTATGACACTCGATGAAATTAAAAAGCAGCTTAAGGAACATCCATTAAAAGCGTATGGCTCCGGATCGATTTTAGATGAAGAGCGCTTTATTACAGAAGTGGATACGGTACGACAGAACCAACTTGCGATTAGTTCTGACGATCCAATTGATGGTGCATTAACGATCGCCGTTCCTATCGTTAATTCATATAATGAAATGATCGCTGCGATCTCGATTGCAGGGGTGAAAACACATTATAAAATGAGTCATATTGAAGAACTAAAAGAGGCGATAAAAGACTTTGCAGAAAAAATTATGAGCGAGATCAAATAAGAACGTTGAAACCACTATAAAAATAGTGGTTTTTTATGTTATATGGTTATAGATAGATGAATCATTTCCGACATCGATATTTTAAAATGGGACTTTGTCCTGTATAATGAGATAAAAATCGCTTTTATCTATGTAAAGTGGTTGAGACAATAAGAAGGTGCTGCTTATTTTTTATTTGTATTTAACGATGTTCTTGCTGTACATAAGCAATGAGGTGTATGAGTCGGATTTTTTGAAAAGTGCAATTGGTGTCATCGTCATTGTTATTATCGCCATGACGATTAAAAAAGCAGAGAGGTTGTATAAGTGGGCTGGGATTACGTTTTTAGTATTAGGTAGTTTGTTTTTTGTTTTGTATGTTCCAAATGAAGTGACCTTCTTGCATCAGTTTGGTTCAATGAGTGGAATCTTGTCCTTGTTTTTTATCCTTCCTTTTATGAGTACGATTATCAAGGTTGGGAAGTATGATTCTGTATTAAGTGGCATGATTAATCGTCCACCTCAATTAAATTCAAAAAGGTTGTACCAACGTACATCCATTATGACGTATGTGCTAACGTTGTTTTTAAACGTCGCAACGGTACCTGTTGTTGTTGGTATTGTTAAACGTAATGTACAAAAAATCCATACAGATGTACTTCAACATTTTTTTGCGCATAGTTTACTAAGAGCGTATGCATTGGTGCTTCTGTGGAGCCCTACTGAAGTAATTGTCGCTTCAACAGTTGATCTAACAGGGCAAAGCTTTATGACGCTTATGCCTACGCTATTAGGTATTAGCCTGTTCTTTTTATTAATTGATTGGTTTTTGCATAATAAGAGACTAATAGAAGTACCAGTACATACAGAATCAGTGATTTCGACAAACCCAAAACGATTTCGGTTGAAATTTGCGCAGATGGCCACAGCTATTCTTCTATTTCTTTTCACGTTATTAGCGTTAAACACCTTATTGGATCAATCGTTTACCTTTATAGTGACCATTACAATTGTCCCGTTTACGTTTCTATGGGCTTTGAGTATGAAGAAGTCTAAACGGTTTAGCTTTTTAGGGAAAACGTATCTAAAGGGTAACGCGAATCAAATGCACGGTTTATTTTTCTTATATTTGTCAGCGGGCTTTTTTGTTCAAGTGTTTCCGTATTCCAGTTGGTTTGGTTACTTGAATCACGTGTTCCAGATGACTTATATTCATGGATCTTTGTTTTTCTTTTATTTGCTTATTGGTGGGTGTATCTTTGTGCTTGCCTTAGTCGGTTTTCCACCACTAGTATCGATTGCGATTATCTCTCCATTTTTAATCGAAGCAATTGCCATTTCACCATATGGGGTAAGCATTCTGTTAATCGGTGTTGGCGTGTGTACGGTAATGACAGGGCCATTTAATGTAACACCAACGGTACTAGCGATGCAGTTACGAACCAACCCCTATACAATCATTAAAAAGAATCTATTGTTTGGAATTGGTTATTTGCTGTTCATCGTGACCATCGCGTATTTGATTAGCGTTTTATAAAGCAAAAAAATGAGGCGCCAGAAGGCACCTCGTTTTTTATTCTTTCTTTTTCCCAAAGTAAAATACGCCTAAGCACCAGAATCCAATTAATAGAATCGTTGATACAATTAATACGGGAATGGAGCCAAACTGGATAATGAATGGGATCGCGACGGCTGTTATGAGGCCCCCACCAACCATAGGCTCAAATAGAATTTGCTTATACCCATATGCGGTCATCGCAGGTGATTTATTTTCTGGATCGACGATACGCATGAGCATAATTCCTGTCGCAGCTACCCCGGTTGACTGCCCAAAATCCCCAATTCCTCGTTCAAACCAATATTTAGGGATCATCTTAGGAGCAAGGTAAAGGAAGAGAATAACATTGATTAAAATCCCGGCAATAGAAAGGATAATAAAAGGTCCGATATTGTTGCCAATGGCGGCTAGACTAAGAGAAGCATCGCACTAATAATCAAGAAATCAAGCGCAACTCCTTGAATACGATTAATCGTTTCGCGGTCAATTAATTGATGTTTATCCGTTTTTGAAAGGATGAATTGTAAGATAATTCCCCCGATCATTGCGAAAGGAAAGAGTGGAATGTATTCAAATAAATAAAGGTCAATGGCACCTCCGTATGTGATTGCCTCAATCCAAACAAGTCCTTCCATTAGCACGTATCCAATCAATATCGCAATCGCAATAAAACCAATATGTAAGGTTAGTGTATCTATGGACATAGGAGATGTTGTCATCGTCCCACTTCGTTCACGATGGTCAACGTCAATAATCCCTGTTTGTTGTTCAATTGAGATATCATCAGGGTGTTTTAATGTCTTTGAGACGCCTTTTCGAGCGGCCCAGTTTACAAGAACCATCCCAATTGTAATCCCCGATATGATACCGACTGTAGCAAGACCTATTGCTAAATCATAGCCTTCAGCAAAATCAAATTCAGTAAATGTTCCTTGAAGGCCAGCGGCTGTACCGTGTCCACCGACGAAGCCAATTTCAATCAAAGCTCCCGCCGCAGGACTGAGGCCAAATAACGGTGTCAAAATAGTGATCGTCAAGAGAATCCCAACGACGTATTGTGCCCACGATAGCGTGTAACCAAGCGCAATCGAAGGACCACCAACTGTCCACATTGTTTTTGGCTTAGGCAAAGTAAAGCCGATAAATAGACAAGCAAATACGATGTTGATTAATAGACCAGGCATACCCGCCCATACGTCTACAATTTCAGTAGTAAAAAGACCAGCTTCCATTTGATCGGTGTTTGTGAAGCGAGTCAGTAATCTGCCAAGAACCTCAGGTCCTGCAAGTAACGCCAACACACCTGCAATCAGAGAAGTGGGCAAAAACAGTTTTTGTAAGATTGGTAGTTTTAGTCTTACGTATTTTCCTACAATCAATAATCCGGCCAACAAAATGATGGCAAATCCAATCGTTTCAAGCGACATACGAGCACCTCAAATTACTTTTAAATGTTTATACTGGTTAAAAATGACAACTAAGGGGCGGAAATTACTTGTAAATATTCTGATAATTAACGTATAATGGAATGTTGTCCAGTTATCATTTAACAACCGATTGTCTATTGTGTCAAGAGTGAGATGATTGAGGGCTGTTTTTAGGTCTTTAGAAGGGTAGCGTGGAAGTGCAACGGAATCGTTATTCAAAGGTGGACGAAGATGCACTTTATCCAAATTTAAGTGGATTTAGTTATGTTAAACAAAGCCGGACTTTCCGCGACTACATCGTATATGTGGAGCTCATTCCATTTGCTCGCAACCCCAAGAAACGGTGGTGTTGACCGTCCATGACAAAAAAGCCTCGAGAAGCCCTAAATATTCTCGAAGCTTATCTTCATTTAAGGCTACTGAGTACACCTCTTTTTAGAGAGAGATAGAAAACTCAAAACCAGATTTTGTTGCATGCGGAAATTCAACTTCTGAAAAGATTAATTCCATTTTTGTTTTATGGACAGGTAGTGGAGGTGAGACGATAAAGCTATAAGACATATGACCATCAGAGCCATTTCCACTTCGAAGGACACAGTCATAATCCGTGTTTCCTTCTTTAATTGAAAGGATGAAATGGCGAAACTCTTCATAAGAATGAGGATCATGATTACGAAAAGAATGCTCCTTATCAATTGTGAAATAGACAATACTCGCATTCTTGTATTGTCGAATAAATGTTACAGCGTAAAATAGACCACCTTGTTCATATGATTTCATAACCGGAATATTTTTAAGGTACCCTTTTGGTCAATAACAGGTTTATGCATGTCCTCATTCAACAAAGTGACAAATAGATCATTTAAATATCCATCGTAAAAACGATATTTCTTTGCCCATGCCTGAATAAGCGATTGAGTTGGGAAACCAGGGTCATCATTTGTACGGTTTTTCCGTTCCCTAACTAAAGAACAAATTTTCTCATCAAGCTCCTTAATGCTCTCATCATAATAATCAACAGGTGGTGTAAAAGCCATTTGATATCGATACATGTCAGCGCCTCCATTTATAGATGCTTGTCTATATGATCCTAACATAAAATGGATAATAGGGATGCCTTGATTAGGTGAAGAGAAGGGAACGTTTAGAGAGTTGTTCATGTATAATTAAGATAAGGAAAGAAGAAAGCTCATGAGTATAAGGATTCGATGCTAAAGTCTATATTTATATTTTCTGTTAGTTGGCAATAGAATAATTTCAATATTCCCTATACAATTGGAATTGACATCCAATTGTAGGGCAAAAGGTGTGAGCAAATTGAAAAGAGGCGTACTAATTACTGTTTTAACGATCTGTTTAATTGTAGGGGGGTTCTTTGTGACACGAGCCATGAATCAGTCAGATGACATCGCTTTGAGCATGATTTTACTAAAGGATTTATTAATACTGAGGTTGAGACAGATGAAGGGTTTCATTACTTCGAGTCGGGTAATGGGAAGTTTTCGATGTGGTTTCCGGAGGGGTATTATCTATCGAAAGATAGTGCACAGTTTGAAAGCAAGGAGCAATACGAAATGCTAAATTTATATCAAGAAGCAAATGAGGATTCAGCTCCTGACCGACATATTCAGATTGAATATTTCGATGGTATGGATAAAGAACAATCAGAGTCTACATTAAATCGGTTATTGGAAGATTTTAGTTATAAAGGCTCTTTTGAAGAAACTATAAATGATGATTTTTATATCTCCTATGGAGAAGTTCACGCTGAATTAAATGGTAAGGATACGAAACTAACAAATTCACAAACCAATAAGGCAAATCGATTCTTTGCTTTAATAGAAACAAAGGACTCCAAACAAGTTGTGACGATAACGTACATGCTCTTATGCCAGGAGAGCTCATCGTGCGACATTAAATCGGAAGAAGAGCAAAATTTTATGAAGCAGGTGTACGAAAGTATAACGTTTAAGTAGGTGAGCTATGTGTCAGTATTCCCTATTAATATTCGAAATGAACTAACAAAGATACAATACGGAGATTTAGATGAAAATCTCGTTATTGAGACTTTGGAACAGAATAATATAAGCGTAGGCAAGGAAGATTTAACCGTTCACAAAGTTAGTAATGATTCTGGTTTTGACGGGGCTGCGGTACACGTTAAAATTGAAAAGAATAATAAAGAAATCAATGAAGTTTATTACTTCTTTCGAGGAACAGAGGATGATACGCTACATGATGCAGTTTATGATATTACTGGAATTGGTGCAGGCGTGACTTTAGATCAGATAAGGGATGCACAAGCTTTTTACAGGGATGTTGAAACAAATATTGCGGAAGATCATAATGTTGATTCCTTAACGCGATACGGAGATGGACATTCATTAGGAGGTCACCTTGTAATTAACGTTGCTTTATTAGAAAAAGATTTTACAGATGTAAGAGGATCAAATGATGCTCCAGTAAACCTAAAACAGCTTGCTACATTAGATGTAAATTTCAGACACTATCTCTATTCCTATACTGGTGAATTTGATATCACAAACATCCCACCCGAAAAACTACAACTTCTCGCTCGCGATTTTTATGCTGACGAAGCGAAGAACATTTCACACACGCGCGTTCGTGGAGAGCCGCTTTACCCGCAGACCATTCCCAATACAATGTATATCGGGAATGATATTTACTACATTGGCGATCCAAATACACCAGAATTTCCGAACGTCTTTGATTCGTCAAATACTGGTTCTGGTTCTCGTTTTGTTAATCTATTAAGGAGGCCTTTTGGTACTTTCTATGACCTTGGGTTTGGTATTAAGGTAAAAGCAGACACCTATTTATATGACTTTCATATAGGCAGGCTAATGGGTTTAATTGGAGCGATGGGTGAAGATATGTCGGTTGCAGAAATCACAGAGGTTATCGAAACAGCAAAGGACAATCCGCTTGCAGCATTGCAATTGATTCCTGATGCTGAATACGCTCGTTTGGTCAGAACTTTTGGGTTGAGCCATCTTTTAGAGGCTTGATGGCACTGAGCAATACAGCCGTGTTAGGGAAGGCACTTGATGTTGTTAAGCATTTCGATCAGATGGATTTGCATAGCATGCAAACACTTATAGACTTATATAATGATCCCAACGTACAAAAAGTATTATATCGCCTTGAGCCAGGAACAAATAATCATATTCGACTTAATATTAGTACTCTTTTTGGAGCAATGAGAGCAATGGAAGAAGCGCTTGAGCGTAAAAGAGAAGCATTAGGTAAGCTTTATCAGTATCGGCAATTTGATGTGCAAGAACGTGTCTTTGAAGAGCGTCAACGAATGGAATCGATGATGAGTGAAAAGGAAGCAAGTTGGCAATCTTTCTTAATTGAAGAAGGGTACAAGTGGAATAAGGATACGATTCATAAGCCAACAGGTGTGACATTTCGTAAAGAGTTTGAACCAATTAATCCACATGCGCTTGAGCAAGTAGATTGGATCATTGAATCTTATGAACTTGAATTAAAAGAATTAGAATCAATGCTTTCTGATTATAAAGAAACGATGCACGTTCTTTTTGAAACGGATGAAGAATTGGCAGCTTTAATTAGATAAGGGGGATGGTCTTGTTTGATTGGTTAAATCCTAATGTAGGTACGTATCGTTTTCCATTTGATGAGGAAGGGTTTGAGATGGAATCCAGACAAAAAATCGAACGCATTCAAGATCAAATGACAACTGGTACTGCACAAATGAAATATGCTAAAACGATACTGGGCGACCAGGAAGGAGCGTTTGTAGAGAGTCTACTTGAAAGACTAGATAAGCTTGTGGGTGCAGAAGAAACAAAAGTCCTATTTATTCAAAATTCAAACATGCTTCATTCGAAAGGGTTAGCTGATACGCTTTCAGGCAATGCCAAACAAAAATACGATGTCCATACGGAAGTAGACCAAGATGCACTCTCTCGTTCTTTAGAAAAGATTTCTAAATCAAACATTTGGTAAAGAGCGGCGGTTAAAATGACTGCCGTTTTTTTAAAATAATCAATTTGTGTATTAACTCTTTATCTAATAAATGTGTTGAATCTCCACAATCTCGGTTAAATCTCCGCAGTGGACAGGCGAATCTCCGCAGATTCAGTACAAATCTCCACAAAAGGCTCGAGAATCTCCGACTTAGACAATAAAACTCCACATTTTCATTGCAATCTCCACAAAAAGCGCGCAAACCTACATTCCAATTAACACGTGAACAAATAAACACCTGCTAAAAAAATCCTGTCAGATATTCGTAAATGTTCCTCGGTCTGTTTCAATGAGAACTGGTGTATGAATCGCTTGTTTATCGGAAAAAATCCAACGTCTTCCGATTGGTGACAAGATGATGTACACTCCATCATGATAATCCCCAAAGAAATTTAAATAGGTCTCATAATGGATGGCTTCATCGTTTCGATCATTAATCTTTATAGCCTGTAATTGGTTAATGAGTTCTCTCATTTGGTCGGTTGCGACACCAATTTCGCTAATTTCTAAAAGATGACCTGATTTAAAGTCGGTCTCTTTCGCAGCGGGAGTCGTTTCTCTCGCAATAAACTCAACAATATTTCCAGATGGGTCTTCAAAATAAAATGACTTGGCTTTTGCGCTGACAAATTCGATTTCATTTTGATTATCTTCCTTTGATAAAGTCACTCGAGCTTCTGTCCAAGTTTTTGCCTCGTTAAAAAGGTTCGGTGGTATATTAAAAGCAAAATGATAATAATTGGTACCAGCATCATCGCGATGAATGGTGAAGTTGCTTTTCCCGACTGAAAAAGAAGTCAGATCAGTTGTTTCACGAATCGGATTTAGTCCGATTACATTTTTATAAAATTCAATCGTTTGGTTATATGAGGGAACAAAGATACTCAATTGTTTTATTAGCATTTGTCTTACTCCTTTCGATCTAGCGATTTGTATGTATTTGCAGTATAAACGCTTAATGGAGAGAAAGCGTCAATCAAAGGAAGGGAATACATTCATCCTTTTGATGTAGGAGTGTCACAAAAGACACTATTGGTTAGCGATGCAATGCCATCTGTAGCGTTAAAGGATTAAAACCATTCTTCCCCATGCCTACAAACGAACTGAATATCTTTTCGATAATGTTCCAGATGCCCCTCATTAATCATCTTTTGAAATGCCGGATCGCCTTCGCGGGCTTTTCGTGTAATCGTTTGACATAAACCTTCTAAACGTCGTAAAACCATCTGGATGAAATCCTCTTTTACCTCTTCGCCATATGCATTAAAAAACAACTGGATGCGTTGTTTCATTTTGCTCGCATGTAGTGATGAATTGTAATTGGTTTTGATCCCATCTCCAAAGTAAACATACCGACTTAGCGGAGCACATGTATAAAGCGTGTAGGCAACGTCCCAAAGCCGAGGACCAGGACCAGCGACATCAAAATCAATAATGCCGACTGGTTTCTTATGATGAAAAATGATGTTATAGATCGCAAAATCATTATGGCAAAGCACCTCATAGTTGGATGGGGTGTTATCAATTGGTGCCCAGCCATCTGTAAACGAAAAATCGCTAACCGCATTATGATAAAGACGGAGCATATTGGCGATCTCGACTAAGCTTCATTGGACCAGATGTATTCTTTAAAAGGATCGTGACCTGCTTCGCCTTCAATATAAGATAAAATCTCTCTTCCTTTATGGTCAATTCCTAAAAACCTTGATGCGTATGGGTAACCTTTGTTCTCTAAATGTTGTAAGAGTGTATGAATTTTTGCGCTCTCTGGTTTTAACCGACGTCGGACCGTATCCCTGAACGATAAACGTCTGAGACATTTCCACCAGCCAGCAATTCCTCGTTCTTATCATTTGTCATAAAACCACTCCTTAAAAAGTGCTCCTACGAAGAATTCGACTGTCGGAACAAATCACCTTCATCTGAAGAAATAAAGTAAGTTGTTTTTGTTGAAATTTTACAATAGAAGGATTCATTCGGTGATATACTGGAGAAGGGAAAAACAATGGTGCGGCGTTAGGTTGATTCGGCGTGTGTGGACCTTTTACCGAACAGATAAGCGATCTTAATGTGTTTTTACATCGTTTATTACAGACTGTAGACAAAATACCTCAGAGATTTTATCTTAGAGATATTTTTGGAATAATTGGAGTTGGAGATTGCTTTAGGGGCTTGTAACTAGCGGGCGCATACACGTAGACTCCAGTGGGAGAAAAGACGAAGATGAGACTTGCAGCTTGGCTGCGAGGCTCATCCGTCGCCCGCGGAAAGCGGAGTGTATGCAGGGAGCGAGGATAGAGCAGGAAAAGCATTGTCTATGCATTTATCAGTAAAAAAGTTGTCGACAAGCTGATTAAAGAAATGCCAACCGTGCGCTCTTTTACGATAAAATGATTGAGGTGATCTATGAAGCTAGTTCGAATATGGCCTGTATTTGCAGTTCTCTATTTACTGACACTGGGCATAAGGGTGTTTTGGGATCAGGCATTCCTTGATGCAATTGACAATTTCCTTTTAGTTATCACATTTTCATTAGCAACGATTGAATCCTATGTTGATCACCGGGACAAATGGGGTAAACTGCGATTCACGCTGCTTTTTTTCATTACTATTTGCGGATGCTTGGTTTTGTATGATGGCTTTTTAATCTTAATCACTTTGTTTTAGTTGATCTGCACCCGATGCAGATCTTTTTAGCGGTTGTTTGCTGATTTAACTCACTTCAAAACAGGGTAACATCCCAAAAAGGGGTGTGAATGGTGAAAAATAGAAGGTGCAAACACTGTGGTCAGGATATGTCAGCGATAAATGTACTTCGATCCTTTGACGGTCAAATCAAGTGTCTGAAGTGTAAACAAAAAAACAACTTAGCAAAGCGTACGAAAATACATCACATTGTAAGTATCGTTTTCTTTTTTATTTTGTTCTTCTTTATTTATGTACTCACAAACACATATACGCAGTATGTTGCCGCTAAGGCGACAATGCTTGTTCTATTGATTATTTATCACTTATCAATATTTGAGCTGGAAGCGTAACCTAAAAACCAACTTTTTGTTCAAAAGTTTAAAAAAGAATTGGAATAACATTTTAATTCATCTTACGCTAAAAAAGAAAGGGGGATGGTGATGAAGTTATCAATCGAAACAATAGCAGAGTCTAGAATTGCTTATTTCAGAAGTCTTGGTGAATATGGTGGAAGGCAAAATAAGGAGGCGATGGAGGAGTTAAAAACGTGGGCAAAGCGAAACGACCTCTTAACCAATTCAACCATTTTAGGCATTCCTCAAGATGATCCGAATCAAACACCAAAAGAAGAATGCCGTTATGATGTTTGTGTAGTCATCGACAACGATTTTGATGTAACTGAACCAGCGAAACTAGGACAATTTGTTGGTGGTACGTACGCTGTTTTCTTACTTAAACACACAAGCGAAGCTGTTTCTGATTTCTGGAAGCGTATGTCTACTATCATTGAAAAAAACGAGTTAGTCGTAAAACAACAACCCATTATAGAGAGATATACAAAGGGCATGCTTGAAAAAGAGTTGTGTGAATTACTAGTGCCGATTGAGCATAACGCGGCAAACTGAAGGTATATGCAAGTTATTAGACCGGGGCCTTTCATAATAAAAAAGTCGACAATGATTGCCGACTTTTTTTCTTATATTTTTTTTATATTCACTGTGTCTGACACTGATATGAAAGGTGTACCATCTCCGAGTGCAGTGTCATCAAAACGAACGGAACATGTATTAACGTGAACATTCACTACTTCTCCGCTATGACCTTTGTAATCACCACGCTCAACTTTTATTCTGTCGCCAATCACTACATCAATGACTTGCTCGTTTGATTCAGCCACAATCATCACACTCCGTTTAACTAAATCTATATTTTAAGGATTGTTTCTCAGTTTCATTAGAGGACAAAAGAGGATAAAAAAGCTTAAATTGCCTAAATGAATCCCTAAGCGTTTTTAGTTTATATGCAACTAGCCAAAAGTTCAAGCGATACTCTTTAATTAAACGACAAAATAATGAACGTTTATGATTTACACAAGAGTCAAGACATTTGATCCCGTCATAAACGTCGTTTTTAAGCAATCAATCTGCTTCGCACATCCATCCACCGAAAAGACCTGTTGAGTAAAATCGAGTAACATTTGTAAACCCGGCTTCTTCTAGCAGTACAATTAGTTGATCTTCTGGGGTGAATGAAAGGTTCATAATCGTTTTGCCCATTCCATTTACTTTGGTTTGATCAAATCCATTATCTAGGAAGAAGCTTTTCCAAATCTCAATTCGTTGCTGAAGTTCGTTGCTATTACGATCACCGTAGGCGGTGACCAGAACAAATGGCGTTCCAGTGCTGACACGTTTTCTAATTTGTTTTATTAATGCTCGTTTCTGTTCATATCCCTCGATAAATTGCAAAACAAGAATACAACTTACTGCGTCAAACGTTGTTTCTGTCGCTGGAAGGTCGTTAATTGTTCCTTGAATGAGTTTGGTGCGGTTTTTTAAGCCAAGTGTATGCACTTTCTCTTGTGCCATTGCAAGCATCTCCTCGGAAGGTCAATGCCAGTGAAAGACCATGTCGGGTTTGATGGCCCCCATGCGGCTAGCTCATTGCCGCCTCCAGCACCAACGACGAGTAGTGAGGCGTCTTGGCTCTTAGATTGAGCCCGAAAGTACGATTGAATCATCATAAATAATCCATCATAAGTCGGAATAGACATGCGGGCGTTTTTCTCGTACGCTACTGATTTTTTTTGGTCATGTGCTCGTTCATTCATGTAAAGTACCCTCGCTTCGTTTATTAGGTATATTAAAGACTCTTAATATCTGTAATTTAACTCAAAAGAGAGGAAAACGCAATGAAATTGCTTGTTCCTCCAGTTTAATGCAGAGAACACTCCTCAATGCGTAAAAGAGTGTTTTGTCTCGATTACATAATGGGCAGGAGATAGAGTCTTTAATTTCTCGCAAGACTAAGCTCGTTTGTATTTTTGTGACACCGATTTTGTTGATTTCTCTTATAAAGGACTCAAGTTCCTTTCGATCTCTACAAACGACTTTTAATAAATAATCATATTCTCCGGTTAAGCAATGACATTCCAATACTTCTGGCATCGCCCTTAAAGCCTCTTCGAGTGCATTTAATTTATCAGCTTGATGAATATGCGTATTGATGAATACAAAGCACAACAAGTCGAACCCTAATTTTTCTTGATTCAAAATCGCTACTTGTCTTTTAATGAACCCATCATTCTCCAATCGTTTTATGCGGAGATGTACGGCTGGAGGAGATAGATTGATCCGTTTTGAAATGTCAATGTTGCTGATTTTCTCCTCGTTTTGTAATAATTTCAGAATTTGAATGTCGACCGCGTCTAACACTTTGCTTGTAACTGATTCCATCTCGGTTCACTCCATTAACCATTATTTAGAAAATCATCTGTTTGTAAGCTCTGATATGAATAGTATTAAGACAATATGATGGATAATTTATTTTTATTTCGTATTTAGATTATTATACAAAATAATAAACTGATTTTGGTGATTAATGATAAAATAATACATACGATCAGTCATTGTGCACAATGGCTTCTATCTTTTTCAAACGAAAAAGAAAAGGGGCTTGAAAATGAACTATCGATATTATCTATTATTGGTCTTAACCAGTTTGCTCTGGGGTGGGAATTTCATTGTTGGAAAAACGTTAACGTTTCATGCTTCACCATTGACGTTAACAAGCTTAAGATGGTTGGTTGCCATTCTTGTTTTAATTCCCCTCGTTTTCTGGAAAGAAAAACGGTTTTTTCCTACTAGAAAGGCGTTAATTCCCCTCACCCTTATGGGGGCTACGGGCGTCGTTTTGTTCCAGGTATTGCAATTCATGGCGTTAGAAAAAACATCGACCATTAACGTTGGACTAATCTCAACCTTAAATATGATTTCAATCGCTCTTTTTTCGTTTTTGTTTTTACGGGAAAAAATGAATATGCTGCAGCTAGTTGCAATGATGATATCAATAGCTGGAGTCATTCTTGTTCTGACAAATGGAAACGTACAGTTCCTTGCAACGTTGCAAGTGAATCTTGGTGATTTGTATATGCTAGGGGCAGTATGTGTGTGGGGGATTTATTCAGTTTGCAGTAAGCGAGCGATGGAGCATGAAAGTCCTTTAATGGCGACGCTCTATTCAGGTGTATTTGGGTTGCTCATTCTTTTGCCTTTCAGTGGACCAAATTTCGCAGTGACAAATGTGAATGCCTCTTTTATTGGTGCTTTGTTTTATACGGGGGTCGTCTCAACTGTCATTTGTATGCTCTTTTGGAATATTGGTATTCAAAAACTAGGGGCCAATACATCCGGCCTGTTTTTAAACCTTAATCCTGTTTTTACTGCGATCCTCGCTTTTTTGCTATTAGGGGAAACGATGACATGGATTCAAGGTGTTGGCAGTCTCATTGTCATTTTTGGTTGTTTTCTATTTGCTTATTTCAAAACAAAGAAGAAAGATTTTGGCGGAGGAGCAGTAAAAGTGTCGTTCGCGAGGGGGAAAAAGCTACTGTGAGACCTTAGCTTCCGTAATGGTTGATTGTATACTACTCTTCTTCATTAGGGGTTCCTTTAAAAGCCATATCATAGTTTTATTTTTTTTATAATTAAT
>BAXC01000065.1 GCA_001310375.1 Bacillus sp. JCM 19041
TGATCACTAAAAATAAAAACTAAGCTAAAAGGAGCGAGGAATGGCTATTTCTTACATGGATTACACAGCACCGACCGTTCAGTTTTTTAGCGACGTAAACAAAAACAGACTATTCACAGGCGACAATCAAAATGTAATTAATTCTCTAGGCAGAAATTTATTAAATACACTCGGCAATGTGTCTTTATTAGATATTTATCTAAGTAGAGCAAAAGTAGTGGAACCGCACATACATCAAAATGCTTCCGAACTTGTTTACTGTATTTCCGGGGCAGCTGTTGTTTCTTTTATTAATCCATTTACAAATAAATTAATTAATATACCCATCACACCTGGCAAGTAGCAAATATTCCTCAAGCGTGGTGGCATTATGAAATAGCCACGGAAGACAATACACATTTGTTAGCTATATTTGACGCCCCTTATCCTGAAGTTATACTTGGTTCAGATATTTTAAGATTAACTCCTCCTAATATATGGCACATACGTATTGTCTAGATGAAGATCAATGGAAGCAAGCAGTTGCACCAATTACTCAAACCGTTTATATCGGTCCACCAACCAATTGTAATCGCAACACGAATGTATCTATGCCTAACACGAATCAACATGCTATTACACAACAACCACAAAATCCCTATAACCGTAACTATCATTATTATTCTTCAGAATTTAATCAAAATCAGCATCCGCCGGGTCCCCCTTACTCAAGCAATTAATCCTATGAGAATGTAACGCTTGAAAGACTAAGCCACCTACCTTTTAATTATTGAGAAAAGACACAACATGCAATTTAGATGCTGTGTCTTACTCTTTTTTCGGCTATAACATGAATGCAATGTCAACCTTCTTTATACGTTTGAACTTACTTAAAAGCATTCTCTCCCCTCTCCTTACCAAATTCAACAACGAATACACCGATTTTATGTTCTTCGTTTCATTCATTACGTGTAGCTCATCCGCGTGAAAATCCAGTGCCGTTAACTGCAATGCCCGTTCAAATACAATTTGGTCTGTTTCGGAGACTGTCTCTTCATTAACGGTATAGTGAATCGTTGCTGTTCCATCCACCAAAAATGCTTCGTTTACTTCAATTCCTTCAATGATTGCTGAAGAAAGTGAACCACTTGCTCCATCGATTGTATCCATTGTTTCAACTGTTGCTTGAAACGATAAAGGTTCACCGTTCTCATCTACACTGGTACGTCTAGCTTTTCCCCAGGAATAAACAATGTTTCTTCTAGCTCTTCATTGTAGGTTGTATAGTAACCACGGGTAAGTTCTCTCTCCAGCGACAAGCGCGGGTTCATCAATTAACCTTTCTGCCACAGTGATGTCTATTTCACCGTCCACGATTTAGTTGTACGGTGGTCATTTTTAAAAACAAAAAAATTTTCCCAAGTTTGACCCGCCTTGTCCAGGGAATGAATCCTATAAGCAAGGCAAATCTATCAATTTGGAGGAGATTCGATATGAAAAAAGGAACGCGGACATTGGCTGGTACTGTTTGTACAGTTGGTTTGGCAATCGCCTTACCATTCCATCTCACCAAGCCTTCGCAAATGAACCACAGCAAGCAGAAGGAGAACTCACACCGAATGTTTCCATGCAAACCCCGTTGGAACAAGCAAACTATCAACAACTTGCTGAAGATCAAGTGGAAACCACAGCAACAAATATCAATATCAACATCGACCCTGTCGCCATTTTTGACGGGATCTCAAATATCATTAATACGGCACAAAACCGTGGCGGCTTTGTAAAAGCAGCGCGAGAACATGTCAAGTTTGAATCTGACTATCGCTTAAATGTGATGGTGCTCAACTTAAGCAATGACTATGACGAATCTAGTTACAGTGGCGTGCACTACTTTGACACCTTTGAGTATGACGGTGTGATTTACGGTGTGTGGGCTTTTGAAAAAGGAACGTTTATAAACAACGGTGATGGCGGCTATGACAACTGGGCTTTTTATGGCTGGTTTGACCGCGATGGTGGCACGGTTGATTTCCATATGCCTCCTGAATAAGTGTAGCGAAAATCTAACATTCTCGTGTTTCCACAAAAATAACGTGCGTATCCCCCTTTGCGCAGGTTGGTTTGGTGGAGAACATTAATCACGAAAAAGGTTTCTCTTTTGTAGGAGAAACTTTCGTTTAGCAAACTATCTACCTTATCGGTTTTGGTTCCTATTATTGTTTCGCTTAGAAAGTCATACAGTACGTGATATTATTCATACATGCTCCGCAATTGTTTTACGATTGTCTGATTTAAATGCGAGCACTTAAGTTGAATCGTTTTCGACAGTTTGACAGATCAATATTGGGAAATGTCTTTTACATATAGCATGTAATCCATATGGATGCTAGGCTTAACTTGCAATATAATTTGAAATTTTCAGGAGGGATTTAATGAAAGCAATTCGTCTCACGTGTTTAAGTTTTTTACTATTTACTCTTGTAGGAAGTGGATTTTTCACATCTGAAGTTCATGCGCAAGAATCATCATCGATTGATTTCGATAAACCGATTGTGTTGGTTCATGGGATCGCCGGGGCTGGATATAATTTTAATAGCATTGAACGAAAACTAAGAAGCGTTGGATATAACCAATCCGACTTACATGCAATTGATTTTGATGATCGTTCAGGTAATAATTTCAGAAATTCCAGGCAATTAAGTGAATTCATTGATGACGTCCTTAGTAATTATGATGTAGATGAAGTGAATATCATCGCGCATAGCATGGGAGGGTCCAATACATTGCGGTATCTGACTCAACTTGATGGGATCGACAAGGTTGATAAGGTTATTACCCTTGGAGGGGCTAACCGTCTAGGAGCCAGTTCAGTTCCAGCAGGTGTTGATTTCACTTCTATTTACAGCAGCTCAGACCTGATAGTAGCAAATAGTCTCTCTCGCATCAATGGCGCGAACAATATTCATGTTTCCGGGGTAACGCACCTTCTTCTTTTGACAAATAACCGGGTACAAAATCTTATTATCGAGGCGCTAGAGAGTTAAACGAGCTATAAAGAAGAGTCGTTTCCTGATTTGGAAACGACTCTTCTTCATTTACAATATAGGTGGCCATACCCGAGGAGTCATATTTACTGGATCAAAATGGAAAAATGACCAAATAATGCTTATTATACATCCTCTGGTCACTATCCTGTTTTATTCAACTTGCATGGCGATTCGATCGCTATTCCTTTTTGTCTGGATTTGCCCAATTTGCTACTTTTTTCATTATGCTCATTAACGCAGGCAGTACAACAGGGAGTAGAAGCAAGCTTAAGAGTACTAAACCAACAATGACTAACGTTCCCACTTGCATTAATGTAAGGACACCAGAAGGATAAAGCGCAGCGAATGTTCCACCAAGAATGACAGCTGCTGAGATGACTACACCACCAATATGACGTGAAGCGGTTACGATCGCTGAGAGCGCGTCCCCTTCCATTTCCCGGTATTTCATTAATAAAAAGATACTGTAATCCACGCCAATCGCTACTAACAGAATGAATCCAAAGAACGGCACATTCCAGCTTAGCTCAGCGACACCAAACAACGCACCACTAATCATCTCTGTAATCGAAAGCGACGTGTAATAAGCGACAGCCAATATCCCTACAATGAAGAGAGGCAAACTAATCGATCTCGTGATAAACATTAAAAATACGGCTATTCCTCCAAGCATAATACTTGCTGTTAGAAGGAAGTCGCCATTGGCAACCTCTCTTAGATCTGCATTAATCGCAGATTGACCACCAACGGCAAGAGTAGCTTGATCCAATGTTGTTCCTTTAACAGAAGCTTCCGCTGCATCTTGAATGTCTCGCACAACATCCATCGCTTCAGCTGAAAAAGGATCCACGTCTAAAATGACGGTTAATCTTGCCGTTTCCCGGTCATCAGATAGATACGTATTTAAACCCTCTTGAAATTCCTCACTTTGAAGGACCTCTTCAGGAATAAAGAACGTTTCCGCCGATCTTGATTCACTTACTTCCCCTAAGAAACGTTCAGCATCTTCAAGCCCAGTTGAAATCTCATCAAGTCCTTCTGTACTTGCTAGCAACCCTTCCTGCAAGGTTTGAATTTGTTCCTGTAAAGATTGAAGTCCTGATTGCAACTGCTCTTGACCCGACTGAATTTCCGATAAGCCTGAACCGAGTTCCCCTACCTCTGATTCTATGATTGCTGCACCTTCCGCACCTTCTAATAAACCAGCTTGCAATTCCCCAGAGCCTTCAACTAATTCATCTGCCCTGCAAGGATTTGATTTATGCTTTCATTCACTTGATTAAGAGAACTATTCGCTTCACGAAAGGCTGACAACGCCTGTTCCATTTCTTCTGAAGCATCCGTTAGATTCGTTGATAATAAATTGATTTGTTCGACTCCACTACGAGCGATTTCTAGCGCTTCCGCCACATCAGAGTCTGACGCAATTTCGGGATGTTGCTCTAAAAATCCCTCTAAAGAACCTTGAAGCGTAGCCATATTTTCTAAGTTTGTTTCAAACAGGGCAACCGCACTTGCAAACGAGTCACTGAACTCACTTAATCCAGATTCGATTTGACTATAGACGGTATAAAGTTCTGTCGTAGCCGTAGAAATCATTGATAGATTGGTAGATAATGAGTTTAATCCCTCCTCTAAATCAGCAGCTCCGTCTGCTCCGGCAGAAATGCCTGTGGCAATCTGTGAGACTGCCTCTTCGAGAGCTAAGCTGCCATCATAAGCTTCAGAGGTGCCGTCTATTAGCAGTTGGACATGATCAAATCTGCTTCCATCGTTTTCTGAAAGTTGTTGTTCCGCCTCAGATAAGCCGTCTTGAACGTCTCGTGCGCCTCCATTCGCTTCGCCAATTCCCGATCCAACCGAATCTGCTTGGTCGTTTATATAAAGCTCTTTTATTTTTTCACCAACTGGACGAGTTGGTGACATCACCTCTGCAACACCTTCAACTTGTGTAATCACTCCAGTTAAATGATCCATATCCGATAACATTTCCTGGGTATCAAGAGGTTCATTCATGTTGATCACAAGACTTGCCGGCGATGAAAAACCACTAGGGAATTTATCTTGTATAAGTTGAATCCCTTGCTTTGATGCATACTCATCATCCACTTCAAGCAGGTCATTGTAATGAACATCGCCTTTAGACATCAATAAGACCGGAACGATACAAAGCGCCACAATGAGCAAACTAATAAATGGTCGAAGCGCAGATCGACTTGAAAGAGCCCCCCATAAACGACTGTCTCCATGTCCTTCAAAACGTTTGCTTGGCCAGAACATTTTTTTGCCAAGTAAGCCCATAAAAAATGGATTTAGTGTTGTCAACACAAGAATGAGAACGGCCACACCAAAAGCGACTGCCGAAGTGGATTGATAAAAAGAAAAATCCGCAAGCCCTAATGTTGCAAATCCAATGATTACAGCGATTCCACTATAAAGAACCGTTTTTCCTGATGAACGAATCGTTTCTTTTACAGCTAGACGCACATCTTCTTGTCGACTCAATTCTTCTTTAAAATTCGTATACAGCAAAATGTTGTAATCTGTACCAACACCAAACAAGATCACAATTAAAAAGACTTGAGTAAAATTTGAAAACGGAAAATTTAGATGTTGAACAAGGGAAGCTATTATGGCCATTGATACAAGATAGGACACACCTACCGTGATCAGTGAAACAACTGGTACAATTGGCGAACGAAACACGACAATGAGTACAATAATGATAAAGACAACCGCTACTGCTTCTGTTTTTTTAATTCCGTCTTCCGTCGTTTTCGTAAAATCTTCTGCAATTAGATCAGAACCAGTTAAGTAGGTTTCCACTTCTTCTGCTTCTAACAAAGGTGTTAGTGCTTCTTTCACTTCGTCAATCGTTCCAAACGACTGACGAACAGACAGTTGTACAATCGCCGCTGACTCGTCTTCTGAAACGAGCTGTTCCGATAATTCGGGGCTATCGAAAGGACTCACGACTGATGTAATACTTAAACGTTCCTCCTCTTCCTCCAATGATTGAATGATTGATTCCATTTCACTCAGTTGTACATCGGTTAACGACTCCTTACCTTTTCCATCAAAAACAACAATAAGTTCATACGCATTGCCTTCATCGCTGTTCATATCTTGTATCGCATTGTTTGCTATTACGCTTTGGACATTGTCAGGGAGTGTAATTTCTCCTTTATCTCGGACCAGTTGCCCTAAATCAGGCAAGGAATACATCGCAATGATTGTAATGACTATCCAAACAAACAGTGACACAAATCGACCGTTACGAAAATTTCTCATTTATCCTAACCCCATTTTGTAGAAAATTTTATACGGAATGAATATTCATTCCGTTTTTAGTAAGATGAAGCGACAACACCATTAGCTGCTGATCGCTCTCCATAATTTCTCTTCTAACGTTCCCATTAACTCTTCCGTTATAGATAGTTCTCCGCCGTTAAAACATTTAGCAAGCTCCACTACAGCTCCAAAAATAATCGCCACAATCGCTTCAATAGGCAAGTTCTGGTCAATGACTCCTGCTCTCGACCTTCTTCAACAATGTTCGAAATGAACGTAAGGAAAGAAGTGTAATCGCACTTTGTCTTATCCGATATGTGCCTGCTCGTTGTGTGTAAATTGATCAGCATCATTGAATCATAATTTTCCTGTGAATATTGAATCAAACCGAAAAAAAGATGATTAAACTGTTCTCTTATCGACTTTTCAGCAGGAAATTGAGCCTTCAGCGATTGCTCCAACCGAAACATTTCATCCTGCATAATGACATTTAGCAGCACTTCTTTGTTTTCGAAATAGCGATAGATCGTCCCTGCTCCTACAGATGCTTGCTTAGCAACTAAAGGGACAGTTGTCCCGTCATAGCCACGTTTTGAGAATAGCGATATGGCGGCTTGTTTAATGTCCTCTTGCTTGTCACTCAAAATCAAGCACCTCCACGGAATGAATATTCATTCCTTATCTTAATTGAGCTTTTTAAAAAAAGCAAGCGCAAATAATGACTTACATGCATGATAGCCAAACGTGATTAAGTAGCTTCTATTAATAGAGAAGAAGACCAACTCATCGGTTGGTCTTCTTCTGTTTTAAATTGTACTATTATCGATAACGAAGCGGTATCTTACATCTGAATTCAAGACCCGTTCATAAGCTTCATCAATACGGTCAGCCGAAATTAATTCAATCTCCGGCACTATGTTATGTTCAGAACAGAATTCTAACATTTCTTGCGTTTCCTGAATCCCACCGATCATCGATCCTGCAAAAGAACGTCGTTTACTGATTAATGTTTGTGCATTCACAGCTAGTGGCTCACTTGGAGCACCTACATTCACTAAGGTGCCATTAAGTGCTAACATGCTCAGATACGTGTTCATATCTAATTTCGCACTCACTGTATTTATAATTAAATCAAATGCGCCAGCCAGTTTATTGAAGGTTTCTGGATTACTTGTCGCATGATAGTCAGTTGCGCCAAACTTAATGCCGTCTTCTTCTTTGCTTAACGTTTGCGAGAGTACCGTAACCTCTGCATTCATCGCATGTGCAATTTTTACTGCCAAATGACCAAGTCCACCTAAACCAATAACAGCCACTTTTTTTCCTTTTTCCGCTTGCCATCTCTTTAATGGAGAATAGGTTGTAATCCCTGCACAAAGGAGTGGAGCTGCCGCTTCAAGCGGAATATTAGCTGGAATGGTAACAACAAAACCCTCGGTTACGACAATGTGAGTGGAATATCCGCCTTGAGTATGTTCTCCATACTTATCAATACCAGCATAAGTTGGAATATTCCCTTCCTCACAATACTGTTCTTCTCCTTCTCGACAACTGCTGCACTTACCGCAAGAGTCTACCATGCAACCTACCCCTACTCGGTCACCAACTTTAAATTTTGTTACATGTTTTCCTACTTGAGTTACGATGCCAGCAATCTCATGTCCGGGAACTAATGGGTAATGTACCTCTCCCCACTCTCCACGAGCCGTATGAATATCAGAATGACAAATTCCTGCATACTTGATTTCAATTAAAACATCGTGTTGATCTAAATTTCTGCGTTTTATTTCTGCCGATTTAAACGATTCCGTCGGACCACCAACTGCTCTAGCTTTTACATTTACCATCTTGATTCCTCCTACATTATCGAAAATAAAATGTCCAATCAAATCCTATTTGGAATATGGTTTAACGAGGTTTTTACTATTACTTTGGCTGGTACGCCAGCAACAATCACATGATCGGGTCATCTTTTGTAACTACGGCACCAGCCCATATAATTGAATTCCCCCCATTGTTACACTTGGCATATCTGTAGCAGCAACCCCTATCCACGCGCCTTTTTTAATAACGATAGGTTTTAAGGTTGTTGCTCTTCTTTCAGATGGATCGTTCACTAGATTCACCTTAAGAGCGATTAACACGTTATCCTCAATCCATAAAGGTACAACCCTGATTAATAAATACCTCCTTTCCGATTCGAATGTTTTGACCATAATCTGTATAAAAAGGGGGTAACAGTTCAAACGTCTTCTCTACCTCTGTCCCCGTTCATTCACCAAACAGTCTTCTTACTTCCAGTGGTACCCTGTATTTAATTCTGCAATTAATTTTTGTGCACGCTCAATTGCACTAGCCATTTCAGGAAATTCTGGATCATTTAACGCGATCGTTTCATCTTATCGATCTCTCTCAAAGATGTCCTTTGTCATCATTAGCCCCCTTGCTCACGTTTAAATTTATCTTACTCCTTTGAGTTCACTTCAAGTCAAGAACAAATTTAACCTATAGAATATGTCTTGGGATTTAACCGAAGTTCATTTAGTGCTCCTTCTCATTCCGCGCATATTACAAATGCAAGAGTCTAACAATTGATTCAAGCGCAATAGCCTTCTCACTCAATTGGTCAAAGTATGCTTATTGTTCTAAATTAGATTGTGAACGTGTTCATTCTGAGCACATGGAAGAAGGGCCTATGCTTGGAACCAATGTGTATGCCCTCCCCTTCATATGAAGGACAAATCTTCCATCATAAAAAAAGAACAGTGAAAAATCACTGTTCTTTTCTCAATAAATTTGATGTTACGTAGTTACTACTCAATACAGCGAATCGTTTAAAATTGTCACGGGCATGAAGCGAGTACATCAAAACCTTATTACGATAAAACGCTTTATGTTTAAATATCAAGTTTTCGAGTGCCAATTGCTTTTACCATTTCAGGGTCATTGTGCGAGAAGAACAAGCTTTGTTTTGTATCTAACGTCGTGATTTTTTCCATGTCCTCCTGATCTAAAGTAAAGTCGAAAATCGAGATGTTTTCTTCGATCTTTTCCTTTCGAACCGATTTAGGGATGACAACAACTCCCCTCTGGACGAGCCATCTTAAAATGACTTGAGCTACTGACTTGTTGTGTTTTTGTGCCAGCGTTGTTAGAAGTTCATTTTCAAACATTTGATTCTTCCCTTCAGCGAAAGGTCCCCACGATTCAATTTGAATGTCATGCTCTTTCATAAAAATGGCGCTTTCTTGCTGTTGGTTAAATGGATGTGTTTCAATCTGGTTTACCGCAGGTTTTATGTGATGATGTGTCATGAAATCCATTAATCGGTCCACTTGAAAATTGCTTACTCCGATCGCTCTTATCTTGCCTTCACTATATAGCTCTTCCATTGCACGCCATGAACCGTATACGTCGCCAAAAGGCTGGTGGATAAGATAGAGATCTAAATAATCTAGCTGTAATCTCTTTAAGGAGCGGTCAAACGCTTCCTTTGTTTTCTCGTAGCCCGTGTCTTGAACCCATAGTTTTGTTGTAATAAATAAGTCTTCTCTCGGGACACCGCTCCGGATAATTGCACGCCCCACTGCTTTTTCGTTTAAATAAGAGGCTGCTGTGTCAATCAGCCGATATCCTGCTTGAATAGCTTCATAGACGACTTGTTCACACTCTTCTTGATCCCGAATTTGAAACACACCAAATCCTAAGATTGGCATCTCTATCCCATTATTTAATGTTACATATTCCATGTGACAACCTCCTTCAACTCTCTTTCGTTTATTATCTGATAAATTGAAGGCAAAGTGGTAGCCAATTCATCTTACGTGATTGCCTATTTCTCTCAAGCAATCATACAAAGCGACAGGTATTTCCTATATACTATCTGTAACATTGATTAGGAGGTAGGAGAAAGAATGGATGAAGAACGTGTTACGAAGCAGCAAGCGTTAGCAGAAATCATTAAGCAGCATTCAGCCGAAACGGGCAAGTGCTCGACCGCCATCCCGTCCCTCACTTTTATGCGCCAAAATGAGAGGACTGGACCAGCTTACGGAATTCATACTCTTTCCCTTTGTATCGTCGCTCAAGGAAAAAAAGAGGTATGGTTAGGGCAAGACCGATATCCATATGGACCAGGGGATTATCTTGTGGCAACGGTCGACTTACCGATCTCCGGTCAAGTGATAGAGGCTTCGCCTAACACACCTTACTTAGCGCTTAAGCTTGAATTCACCATCAGTCAAGTTTTAGAATGGTAAACGAGTTCGATAGGAGTAAAAATGAACCAAATGAGAGAGCGATGTATGTGAGTCAACTCACCCCTGCATTGATGGATGGGGCTCTACGATTAGCGCGCTTATTAGACACACCAGAGGATATTGCCGTGCTTGCCCCTTTAATCCAAAAAGAGATTTTATACCGGTTATTGCAAGAACCGTTTGGTAACACCTTAGCGCAAGTCGCATTAAGCGGAAGTTCTACCTACCGAATTAGTCATGTGATTCAGCACATTCTTATAAACTACCAAAATCCGATTCGTATTGAAGAATTAGCGGACATCGCAAAGATGAGCGTCGCTACGCTACACCGACACTTCAAAGAAGTAACAGCGATGAGTCCGATTCAATTCCAAAAACAACTACGACTACAGGAAGCACGGCGCCTTTTGTTGATTAACGAAGACGATGCTTTAGATGTCGCTTTCCAAGTTGGTTATGAAAGCCCCTCTCACTTTAGTCGCGAGTATTCCCGGATGTTTGGTCTCCCGCCGATCGAAGATGTTAGTCGCATGCGAAAGCAATTGTCGAATCAATAAGCGAGCCGATGACGGCTCGCTTATTGTGGTGAAAAATTATACATGACTAGGAAAAACAACTTCAAACCTGTCTTGTTTCTCATATAATTCATACCATGTTTCCGCAAGTTTTCGCACTTCTGTTGACTTTACTTGAGAATCAAACCTATCTATAAATTTCAATTATGTTAAAGTTAAAAAAATATTGTATAATAAAAGGAATTACTTCTATTTTTGCTTTTTTACACCAAAGACAAAAAAGACTTCGTTCGTGAATTAAATGCGAGTTAATAGTTCAGAAAATGCAAATTATTAAGAAGTGTTTTTCCAGTAAAAACTTTGTTGTATTTTTTGAAAAAGGAGGGATCGTGCGCATCACTTTTATGTACGTTGATTTATTCAGAGAGGCAAGAAGTTTGTATAAAATCCAGGGTTTAGAAAAATCTTAGGAGGAATTTACTTGGAGAATCGAGAACCAAAAATTTCAATCGAGCCTTCACGCTCACTTTGGAAAAATCGACCTTTTTTACTCTTATTAGGGAGTACCACAACGAGCAACTTAGGGCTTTACATGTACATCATCATTATCCCTTTATTGATGTATGACTTAACACAAAGCGCATTTCTTATAAGTACGATGCGCTTGATCGAGTTTTTAGCAAGTGGGCTTCTAGGGGTTGCAGCAGGTATTTTTGTTGACCGGATTAATCGCAAAAAAGCACTTGTTACAGCTGCTGTTCTGCAATGGACAACAATCGCTCTTTTAACAACACTCTTGTTCTCTGGAAGTGTTCAGCTATGGCATCTATATTTCCTTGGATTTTTCTTTTCTACGTCTGGTCTCTTACATACAAACGCGGCGCACGCTGCACTACCACAGGTTGTACATAAAAACCAGTTAACAGAGGGAAATGCAAAACTAGGCATTGTGACAACCTCTGTCCGCCTCATTGGACCTATGCTTGCCGGATTAACGCTCGCTGCCTTAAGCTTTGCTGGAACGATGGCTGTACAGCTTGGCTTCATCACATTAACACTTTTATTTGTACTACTGCTTCCTTCTCTAAAAATAGAGGGGATTGAAGAGCGTGAAAAAAGCACGTTTTGGAAAGATGCCAAAGAAGGATTCCAAGAACTTTTTAACAACGCGCTGCTTAGAGTAACAACGGTCGTAATCTTTTTTCAGAACTTTGGCTTTAGCTTGACGATGGGCGTTTTGGTCTTTTTCGCTGTGGATCAGCTGCAAGCAACAGAAGCACAAATTGGCTTTTATCTTAGCATTGGTGCAGCAGGCGGGCTTCTCGGAATGCTTATTGTTAAAAAAATAACAACACTCTTTCCAAGAGGGAAAATCTATACATATACGAACATCTTTGATGTGCTTGCTTTTATCGTCCTTGCATTCGCTACCTCTTGGTGGATGATTGCGATTGCTCTAGCTTTATTTTCTTTTTCAACAAGCATATCGAATGTGATTTATCATGCTGTCCGGCAAGAGGTTACACCTAATCAGATGCTTGGAAGGGTGTCAGGTTCTGTCGCAACACTCGTGCAAATGACGATGCCGCTTGGGGTTATTGCTGGTGGCTTATGGGCAGAGTTCTTTAATATTCGTGTTTTATTCGTCATTAACATTGTGTTATCCGCTTTTATCTTGATTGGTTTATTGCGCACGACGTTTCATAAGACTGTGAAATAATGTTATTTTTCTCCTCGAAACTAAATGCTGCTTGAATCTTAGTAACGATTATAAAATGAAAAAGCATTTCTCCATTAAGGAGAAATGCTTTTTCTTGTATCACTGAGGGGACAGGCTTGCTTAACAAAAATAAGAATGATTATATGATAAGCTCTAAATAGGATAGAATTTTTTATGAGGTGAATAGGATGCGAAAAAATCAATCAATAAAAAACACAAAAATGGAGAAAACACTCAACTCATTATACTAGCGGTTGTTTAACTAAAAGGGTTAACAGAACAAAGGAATAATTAATTGAAAGAACTTTATTGTCATACACAAATAGACGAACATACATTCCTATTTTATGCTATAGTTAAATAAGGAGGAGATAGATCGTGTATAAGACCAAACAAGTTGAATTAACATTTTACAGAGATGAATATTCAAATGATTTAAGAAGGTTCGTTTTACCCCCAGAGCAAGAGCAGTTTACCGCCCTACCTAAAGAAACAGTAAACGTAGCAGATGGACAGCATAGAATTATCATAGTAACCAAGGAGGATGAACCAGTAGGATTCTTTCTCTTACATAGTACGGACAGAGTACATGAGTATTCTGACAACCCAAATGCCATGTTATTAACAGCATTTTCTATTAATCACATACATCAAGGAAAGGGCTATGCTAAAAAAGGGATGCTAGAACTAGAGAAATTTGTTAAAACCGAATTCTCTGATTGTGATGAAATTGTTTTAGCTGTTAATCACAAAAATATCCCCGCTCAACAGCTTTATAAGAAAGTTGGGTTTGTTGATACAGGTAAACGAAAAATAGGAAGAATTGGCGAACAGATGATCATGAATCTTAAATTATAATCGTTTATGCCATATCGAAAAAGGGATGGCCCTGCTCTAGGGAAAATATGATCATGCCTCATTCTATAGGACACAGGATTCTACCTTTAAATAGAAGAAACACCGACTGCGTCGGTGTTTCTTCTTATCAAAGCCACTCTACAGAACGTTCCGCCAGCTCCTGAACACTGTTCATAAATAGTCCTGCATGGTACCCATCACAAACGGCATGATGAATTTGAAACGACAACGGTAAATAAGTTGAACCGTTCTTATGAACAAATTGCCCTGCTGTAATAATAGGCAACAGATGATTTGGATTGTTAGTTACATTCAGGTTAAATCCAGTGAACGAAGTCCATGGAATCATCGAAATGGAAAGCAGGTTTTCTGGAATCGGTGTTTTAGGGAATAATTTCCCTTTCCCATTGTATGTTTCAACATCTGTAAGGTATCGCTCATAGAATAATTTAAAATCGTCATGTGCATTTGTCCAAATTGCCGAAAACAATTCGGACTGACGATCAAATACGGTATACATAGGATCTAACCGATCCCAGTAGCCTAATTCCCCTTCACTATTGAAATTCGTTCGAAACACTTTATTTGAATTGACGACACGAGTGACTAAAAAAATGAATACAGGATAAAATTTATATCCTTTTTGTTTTGTCATTCGATATAGTTCACTACTATCAATCTCTCTCGTTATACTAAACGTTGTTTGTTGGTTTAAATAATGGTGAAAGATCTCTTTTCTTTTCCAATTCTCTAGATCAATTTGATTAAATGTCATTTTTTTGGCCTCCTAAATAATGATTTCGTTCATTTAGGAGTCTAATTTGTCCGCTTTCTTCATTCGTATCAACCCTTTGCTTAAGGATAAATCGATTATAGCAAATTCCTACTTTTGATTAAATGGATGAATCAAGTAATCGAATACATCCTACATCGACCGTTAAACTCTCATTATTTTTGTTCAGAATGACGAAGCCTTTGCCACTTTCACCAGAGGCATATCCACCGTTTTTAAGATTTCCACCTTTTCCCCTGTTCGGAATGCAAATACACTATATCGATCAATCGTCGTAATGTCTTCTTCCATTAATTCTTCTTCTTGCACTTGCATAAAGATCAGTCTGTCGTAACAACGCCTTTCATGTATGGCACCTCTTTCATCAGTAGTCGCGCTTCCTATTATCGCACATCCTAACTGTCATATAAGAAAAAACAAGAACATGAACTCATTTCGGTACATGCTCTTGCTATTTACGCCCACATCTCTATTCTCCATCAAAAACAGGACTACCTAAATTCAAATCGGTTTTTCGACAACCACTTGACCATGTTCATCCAACAACGGCGTAAGCCACCACCACCTGAAGTAATCCAAGAATGTAGATAGTGAACACCCGTCTCACGGTCTACTAAGATCGTGAGCTGTACATTTGAAACGTATTCCACGGACTTCTCAATAAAACGTTCATTCTTCTTTTTAAACATCATTTATCACTCCTTAAGAATCAGATAATCATAATCAAAACGACAACTGCCAAAAATACGAGTAACGTTGAGAGCACTATTTTTGATATTAAGTCAACGTATTTCATGAAATCCCCCGAAATAGTAGGAATTAAGACAAAAGATCAATTCCAAATATAAATAAAACACCAACAACAACCGCCCACAAAACAATTGAGATCGTCATCCATAAACTAACATAACTCCGTTTTGCTCCAGCTGCTAGAGCGATTCCAGCTGCAAGGTGAAAAGCGAGTAAAATCCCAGCTAAAGACACACCAGGTACACCATATTTTTCAAAGTACCGCCTTGCTTTTATGGCTCGTTTACTCGGTTCTTTCTTCTTGTTTTTATTTTTTGTTATTTTGCCTCGAATGGAACTAATAATCCATATAAACGCCATAACGGATATCCAATTTCCGATGATCGCGACAATGATGACTGGAATTGCTGGAAAAGCTAAAACCAAACCAAGCGGAATTGCTCCATATGATTCAAAAAACGGAATGAGCGATAGAGTAAAAATACTAACCAATTGTAAAAACAGATTCCCTTCGAGCCAAGGTAATAACTCCAAATAAAACGTTTGTAACTCTTGCATATAAAAAACTCCTCTCCTGTCTGACTGCTTACAAGTATCGCTTAAAATACGTTCGCAATCAGCACAATTGACATAGGAGGAGGCATATTTGTTGTAACTGGAGGGAATCAGTGTTTAATTGAAGTCGTCCATTCGCTTGGTTTTAGCGTCTTTTTGCTTCTTCCTTAAAAAGAGGAAGGCTAAAAGCATCCATAGGATGGGCACGAAGATATACTGAGCTGCCTCAGTAAACTCCCCTCTTTCAATGAAGTAAAGCCCTCGTTGCATATGATAATTCGGAAGCACGTAAAGAATTTTTAAGTTGATTGAAGAATAAACCAATCCCTCAATCGTAAAATAAACAAGCAAGATCGGCCAGCCATATAAGCTGACGTCAATCGTATTCTTTGCCACGTCTCCAAGAATCGCACCGATAAATAAACACATCAACAGAAATGGAATGATAAAGATACTAGTGGCAATAAAATTGAGCACGCCAAATCCATTAATGACCAACGTAAAAACAGCTAACAAATAGGAAACGCCATAGACTAAAATCGCTTTCGCTAAAAAGACATTGATGTACTGTACTTTCAAGAGTCTGAGTACGCCTGCCGTATGCTGTTCCTTTTCTTCGACGATGACATTCCCTTGTGCATACATGGTAAAGACAAAGCCGATAAAACTTAAAGCGGTCGATGTGCCTTAAACATCGTCAAACCGGGTAGATGAACTCCCAATTGTTTAAAAAGTAAAAACCACGCCAATCATGATCATAGCTGTGACAAATAAGATTGCCAATTGTCCGTTCCATATAATGTCCTTCATTTCCTTTACTAGCAAAACACGAATCATTCTTACATTCATTTGTTATACCCCATTATTCGTTTCACCAATTTAATCGTTCCTTTAATTCCCCATAGCGAGATTTGGATAGCGGAACATAGTTGTCATTCCCTTTATCAAGCGTGAGACTATAACTGTTTTTACTCCACACCACAACTTCTCGGACTCTTTGTAAATTAACGAGATACGAGCGGTGGCAACGATAAAAGCCGTAAGGAAGCAATTTATTCTCGATTTCTTTCATCGAGACCGTCGAATAAAACTCTTCATTGTTCACATGTAAGATCGTCTGTCGTTCTCTCGTCTCAACAAAATCAATTTCTAAAGGGTCAAATAAAATATATTTGTCATCTGCTTTTGCTGATATTTTCTCGAATCTCTTTTGGACAACGGTATCACTCTCGTTCAGAGAATCTGGTTCATCTTCTTTCTCTTTGCCTTGCAGTTCTTCTTCATCACCTAATTCAACTTCTTGTAAGCCCTGCTGTTTAGGCGAAACACCTTTGTAGCCATTCGGATTCCTTCTTCTAGAGAAGAGGTAAACACGATCACCATTGCATTTTTTTTACGAAGTTCATTTAAGACACGATTAAAGACTTGTTTTGATTGCAAATCGATTTGATACGTCGGTTCTTGAAAGATAAAAATTGTTGTATTTTGAAGTAAGCTACGAGCAAATTGCAGCCTCTTTTTCTCCGAAATTGTTAAGCGTTTACTCTTTTTATTACGAATATGATCAAGCTCTGTTAATGTTAGAACGCTATCAATGTCTACATTCTCATTATACAAATCACACCAAAACCGAACATGCTGTTCAGGCGTTAAACGATTGTATTCCCCCATAGTCGATCGGTACATAAATAACGCTTCACAGCCTTGCAAGGACTGTCCATTCATCATCAATTCATTTGTAAGATAACTTCTGTCTTCTTGAATAAGAGATAAAAAAGCATTCATATGCTCCATATCTGCTTGAATAGCAACAATTTCATTTTCATTAATTGTGAGATCAATTGGTGAGAGTATCTCTTTGTTTCCTAAAACTTTCCCAAAACCTTTAAAATGTAATGGCATATGTATACTTCTCCTTATTTAATCTTCTTATTATGACAGAATTCAGCTCTCACCACTCTAAAAAAGAACGGAATGGGGGCAAAATAAATTTAAATGGAGGAGAATGATGATCGTAATGAAGCTAAAGCAGCAATGGTTTGTGCGTAAAAGCGTGAGTTCTTCGCGGAAAACAAAAAAAGCAGACGAATGTCTACTTTTTTTAGAACGTCTCCCATTTCAATTAAAGATGATATCCGTTACTCATTTATAAATTTGCCATAGTCAGGTTTATACACTTCATTAAAATTTGCCACTAAGTTCTCTAGGTTTTTCTTTAACTTTTCACCGGAGATTGGTACGCCATGTCCTGTGATAGCCACATCTGGATCTAGTTTTTGCAGCTCAACGATTGAATGAAGTGCTTGCTCCCAACTCGTTGTAAAGTATCTTGGTGGTCCACTCATTCTTCTTTCTGTAGAAGCGTTTTATATAGTTTATCTTGTCTAACCGTTGTAAACGCATCTCCGACAATCAAACATTTATCTCGCTCTCGAAAGATTGAAATATGACCGGGTGAATGACCAGGTGTATGGATCCATTTAAATTCATTTAAAAACGGAAAGGTTCCGTCATCATTCAATGGAAAGACATGACCATTAATATCAATGGATTCGTTCGGGAAGAGCGAAGAAATCTTTGCTATAAACCCACCCTCTACTGATGGATCCGGTTGTGGATAATCTTTTTCCCCGATAAGGTAGGGCATTTCTAAAGAATGTGCATAAACGTCGACTTGCCACCGGTCAATCAATTCAATAATAGAGCCAACATGGTCAAAATGCCCATGCGTCAACACAATTGCTTTCGGATTTTTATATCCATAGATCGCTTCAGCTGCCTGGATAATATCTCCTGAACCACCTGGCACACCTGCATCAATGACGATGTAATCGCTTTGTTTTGGATCCCCAATAAAAACAAGATTGACGAACTTGTTTGTATAACAAAAGACATCTTGGCATATTCGAATTGTCACTCCATCGCCAATGGAAGACAACGGAAGAGATTTATAATCCTCCCCATAGGACATATCATATTTCATAATGACTCCTTACCTTTTTTACCGCATAGTATTCCTAAACAGCCGGGTCATTATGCAAAAGTACTGATCTCATTGAGTGCTAAAAACAGTGTCCCTCACTTACGTTGGTCCAAAATCCATGGAACAGCTGCGAATAGACTTGAAAACACTGCGTCTGCACCAAAATCTTCCTCACCCCGGGCGTTTACCAGCACAGTTTGACAACCTGCCTTCTGCCCCGCTTGTATGTCCGGTTCACGATCACCAACCATGATGCTTGTATGTAGACTAATGTCATGTTTCTCTGCTAGTTCATGGATCATCTGTGCTTCGGGTTTTCGGCAAGGACAACCTTCGTGAGGTTTATGAGGGCAATAGGCAACCCCATCAATTTTTGCGCCAAGTGATGCAAACTCTTTTACCATCTTCTTGTGAATCGATGACAACATGCTCTCTTTCATATATCCAAGACCAACACCGCCTTGGTTTGTAACGATAAAAACGAAAAAGCCCGCATCGTTAATGAGTCGAATCGCTTCACCAACACCATCAAGTAAATAAAAATCAGAGGGCTTGTTCACAAACTTCACCCGTTTTGTTAATACTTCATTTATCACACCGTCACGATCTAAAAAAACTGCTTGATTCATCCTGTCACTTCACCTCTACCTTTGTATTACGTTATGATAGATAAACAAACACGATTTTATGTGTAGATTAGTCTTTCTTCTTAATAGAAAACGTCAAAGATCTCGCAGACACACCAGTCCCTCTATCCAGTTAGTAACGTGTTTTATTTTGACATGACAAGTTAACAATAGATAGGGACTGACCCTCATTCATTTCACTTCATACGGATGTATGGTTTAATAAACAATGCATAAACAAATGAAACAAAAGCAAAGGAGTACTTATGCCTGACTTAACGAATCACGTCATTTTAATTACAGGAGCTAATCGAGGCCAAGGAAAAGGGATTGCAAAACATCTCGCAACACTTGGGGCGAAAGTCGCGGTAGGTGCACGAAACGTAGAAGATGCAGAACAAGTGGTTAAAGAAATCGGAGAGAATCACGCAATGCCACTAAAGCTAGATGTAACGCAAGAAAAGGATTGGGAACTAGCCGTACAATCGATTGTAACTAAATACAACAGATTGGACGTATTGATTAATAACGCCGGCGTCTGATTCGCAATGCGTTAATGGATACGACGGTAGCAGATTATCAACAACAAATTAATGTGAATCAACTTAGTGTTTTTCAAGGAATGAAAGCGGTTGTTCCACAAATGGAAAAACAACAAAAAGGCTCAATTATAAACAATGTGTCTGTCTCTTCATTTGCGCCGATACGCTATTCCTCCGCGTATGCGTCAACAAAAGCTGCGGTTGTCGCGCTTTCTAAATCAGCTGCAATTGAGTTAGGTCCAAAAGGAATCCGAGTTAATATGATTCATCCAGGCGGGATTGAAACGCAAATGTTGGAGGACGATCGCATAAACCACTCATTTTACCAATCCATTCCCTTAGGTAGAGTCGGACAACCGATTGATATCGCTAGAGCAGCTGCCTTCCTTGCATCTGACGAAAGCTCTTACTGTACAGGGGCTGAAATTGTCGTAGATGGTGGAATGACGTTAGGAACAAACGACCAATAGTTCGTTCCCTTACCAAGCGAAACGATGTGGTAAAACGAGAGGAGAATGTAAGAAAAACCGATGTTCTAAAGAACATCGGTTTTTCTTACAAAATCTGGAAGTCATGACACTTACTTCGTTACTACTTTCTTCTCGTTACAACAATGGTGTAAGTTAAAACGGAGAAAAGAATCGAGATCGTTAATGCGTGAATGATGCCAATTGTTAAATGTTGATTATACGTTAAAACCATACTGATGCCGCTCAAAAATTGAATCACGACGAGTGACAAGCAAAACCAACCGATCCACCACAAAAACTGCTGACTTCTATACATTTTAACAATCCATATAAATAATACGACAATGAGAAGTGCTAAAAGCATGCCTGATAATCGGTGGAACATCTGGGCAAACACAATCATTCCTTCGCTAAACAAAACAAATTCTCCATTGCACATTGGAAAGCCTGTACAAACTGTCGCAGCTCCCATATGTTTGACAAATGCCCCAGTATAAATAACCGCATAGGCATAGATCGTTATCGCGACAATGAATCGATAAAAGGCTTTCCCGACAGTCGCTTCTAAAGGTCTTTCTTTTTTTTCAAATGTGAAAAGCGTAATCGTAAAAACAGCCGCAAGTGAAATAGCTGAAAAACCAAAATGAAGGGCCATAATTAGCGGAGGTTGACCATAAACGACTTGTCCCGCTCCCATTAAGCCTTGAATGATAATGGCCGCTGTAGCTAAAATCGCAAAGAATTTGATTTCTTTTATATCCTTTAGTTTACGCCAAGACCAAAATGATAAGATCAACACCATCATCCTGCAACACTGGAAATAAGACGATGTGTAAATTCAATGATTGTTTCTAGTGTAGGGTTTAGCGGGATGACATCTCCAAAGCAGAGAGGCCAGGTCGTCCCACACCCTTGCCCAGAACCAGTTTTCGTGACAATTGATCCTTGTAAGAGAACAAACAATACCACAACTGTAGTGACAATCGAAAAAACCCTTAATTTCCTCATGGTTTTTCACTGCCTGTTTGATGTTGTTTCATCCAGTCAACCATGTTTTCTACAATAATTGATTGTTGTTCACCACTGTTATTTCAGCCTCATTGTCCCCTGATTGACTTCCATAAACACCGAAATACGCATGATTCCCACCATCAATTTCAACAAAATCGGTTGTGTTAGGCAAATAATCACTCATGTTTTCCACTTTTTCAGGAGTACTTAATCCATCTTCTGATCCACTTATGGATAGCACAGGTAGATCGGAGTTTTTAGATCATCATTATCTGCCGCATAGGCCCCTAGTAAAATGAGTCCATTCACTTTATCCAAATGTTGATCGGCATACATCGCTGCTGCCGCTCCCCCCATTGAATGTCCACCGATGAACCATTCCATTTCGTCATTACGATCAATGAATTCAGCTGCCTTCGATTGATCAACGATTGGTAAATTCAATGTAACAGTCGGAATCGCAACGGAGATCCCTTGTTTTGAAACTTCTTGCGCCAAATAAGCATACGCCTCTGGTAACACTTTTGCCCCTGGATACAAAATCAGTCCTGTTGTCGCATCTTCAACCGTGTAAACGAGCCAATCGTTCTCCAATTGAACCTCTTCATCCAATACAATCGTTGGATCGTCAATTAGCTTATAGGTAAATTGTGTCCAAACAAAAAAGGACAATAAACAGATCAAAACAATACAGCCGAGTATTAACAGCGTTTTTTTATTAACTATCTTTTTTATCATAGATTAAAACCGAATGACCCCAAATCCAATTAAACAAAGGATAAGGAACATAACTCCTATTAGTATTTGATGAACAATCGCTTTTCTCGGATTCTCTTTTTTTAACATCATTTCCGCTGTCCCTATTAATAAGATAGCTATAAATAACTTCACTAAAAAGACGAGCGGAAACGATAAATAAAACGCTAAACCAATTCCGGACCCAAGCATAACCACCGATATAATGCGAAAGATTACGTTTAAGAAGAATTTCTTGAAACACACATTTAAAACAATAAAAATCAATAATAGCGCCCAAGTCCCTATATGGACTTGATAAAGAAAGTCATACATTCCCCTGCTCCTTTTATATGTCTAAATTAACATATGTTATTTTAGTTATATTAACTCACCTATCGTTCGTAACGTCAAGTTGATGTGATATAATTTCAACATATGGACAAATTTAAAGGATTGAGTGGTTTTTTATGAGCTTACGCTACGCTTTATTAGGCATCATTTCCAAAAGACCAGTAACTGGATATGATGTTGTTCAGATTTTTAAAGAACAAATGATTTATTTCTGGAATTCGACTCATAGCCAAGTTATACAGAGTTACATAAAATGGAGAATGAAGACTTAATTCAACATGAATTAATCATCCAAGACACTTCACCTAATAAAAAAATTTATACACTAACCGATAATGGCAGAAAAGAACTGATTGATTGGGTCATTGGACAACCTTTAAAACCCGCAAAAATTAAAGATGAATTTTTAATAAAAACGTCTGCCTTTCACGTCTTAACGATTGAAGAGGTTAGACGTTTATTGGATGAAGTGATTGAGCGAGAAGAAACAATCTTAAACATGACAACACAATGGAAAGAACAATTTACACAAAGCGATAACGAGCAACATATTGGAACGATTTTTACTGTTGAATATGGAATCCGTTATTCAGAAATGTACTTAAATTGGTGCAAATGGGCGAAAAACTATTTAGAAGAAAGCTTCTCTTCTCAGCAGTAAAAATGAACGATAAGTGCGGTAACTGGAACACTTTAAATTACAAGTCAATTCACTTTCGAGTTCCCGTTTTTCTACATCACTTGGCCCCTTCACTTCAAACTATTTTTGAAGGTTTTGAGCTACCCTTTTGGACTTTTCATAATGGGTAGCTCATAGATGGGCTGAATTCAAGTTAAACACATTAGACGATAATACGAACAGGAATCTTATTTTCTTTTGAAATCTATTTAATCGAGTATTCCCTTTCTTGTTTTTGTAAAATTCTATTATTGACACCCGAATATATACTCGGTATAATTTCGGTATCAAATAAATAATTAAGGAGTGTTTTTGTATGTACAAACCTGGGTTTACAATATGGTACAGTGTCAGTAATGTCGAGCGCACGTTGAAATTTTATACAGAGCAGTTAGGTTTTAAGGTAGACTCCTATGACAAAGAAAGTGGTATGGCAAGTGTACATACCAATACAAAAGATTGCTTTATTGGATTCTCTGAAGCCGAAGAAATCGTTTCTTCCACAGCAGCAACTGTTATCGAAGTAGAGGACATTGATGCCGCAGTCAAAGAACTTAAGGAAAAGGGCATCATATTTAACGGTGAAGTTTCTACGATTCCAGGTTATGTTAAGCTGATTTCGTTTAAAGACCCGGACGGACATGATTTAGAACTATCCCAAACACTAATGGTGTCGTAATGGAACAAGTCGCTCAAATCGTTCACATCACGAAAGAACTCTCTGGAAGATGGACCATTCCCATACTACTGTCATTGGAGGAATCTGGAGGCAGATTCACCCCGTTAAAAAAACAACTTGCAAATTGCGCCCTCTAGACTTAGCAGCAATTTAAAAATGATGACAGAAGCAGGGCTTGTTCAACATTTATCACCTTTTGAGCGAAACCATCCATTGCTCCCTGAATACCAACTTACCGAGAAAGGGCGCTTCATGAAAGAAGCTGCCCTTGTAATTTCAAGTTCTGAACATCAGATGAGCCGTGGGTTTCTTGCTGCTAAAGCGTGGAATTGGCCGGTGTTAATCGCCCTCCACTTTCATTACAATGAATTTAATGCTATACGTCAATTGTTGCAAACGGCAACCCCGCGTATTCTCTCAACACGGCTTGGCGAACTTCACGCAGAAGACTTAGTGAATAAAACCCTAATCACAGATTCAACACCAAAGTATAAGTATGAACTAAGCACTCACATTGAGCCGATTCTTAACATCACAAATCATAACTTGTCGGCACTACTTTAAGTCCCTCTTTCCTTTTTGGTGCGATATCACTCAAAAAGGGGGATTTCCTATGTATTCTATCTAACTTTAGGCATCTTGTGCGTGGTCAGGCAACTTAAATATTTCTATTAAAGGACGCTTAACAAAATACAAAACGCGCTATCGCTGCATTAGATGATCGTGAGTCGGGAATCCCACTCCTCATCCTCATTTGATGGTAGCTTATAGATTCTTATTCCAGAAACAATCACTAATGAGCATGAGTGCCGTTAATGATCTCGGCCTCCTCCCTCACTCACTTTCCGAATGCGCCAAACCAAAAAAGAGCCGTTGGCTCTTTTTATTTGCACATCTATTCTTTATTTAGCGCAATCTTTACGGGGTCTTTCAATGGTTTAAATTCTTTCTCACCTACGTCTTGAGCTGATTTGCCAAATGGCATTTGCGCACGGACTTCCACGATTTAGGGATATCCATTTTCCTTCCACCATTTCGTCTACGATTGGGTTATAGTGTTGCAACGAAGCACCTAAACCTTCCAATTCAAGCGCCGTCCATATGGCAAATTGAAGCATGCTA
>BAXC01000066.1 GCA_001310375.1 Bacillus sp. JCM 19041
AAACTCTCCCCATTAATTCAATTCCCATTCGATGATCCGTTTGAATAAAGGTACTCGAAAGCTGTCCAATTGCACCTGATTCAAAACGAGTTGTTACTGCCGTTATGTCAGGAATGGTAATCCCCTCAATATCTTGGCTAACTTGTAATGCCATATGAGCACTAACTTCAGCAATCTCTCCACCAAGATAGCGAAAGAGATCTAGAATATGTGTGGACTGTTCAACTAGTTGCCCTCCTGACTTATCCTTTAGTCGATACCACGGCGTTTCTACAAATGTAGATAAATAGTGCCCACGAACTAAGGCAACTTCTCGATCTTTCAAAAAATCTTTTGCCTTTTGCACAATATCCCAGTAGCGCAAACAGTAGTCAGACGCGTGAAGAACTCCAGATTTCTCAATCTCTCTTAATTTCTTCTTTGCTTTTTCTAAATCGAGTTCCACTGGCTTTTCCACAAAAATATGGATGCCTTTTGCAGCAATATCTTCTTCAAACGTTCCGTGAGCAAAAGGAGGAATGCATAGAAAGACAGCATCTACTCTTTCGTTATCCAGCATTTCATTCGCATCGCTATAGCTTTCGCTCCATAAATTTCAGACTGTGCCTCTACTGTTTGCGGAGAAATGTCAGCAATCGCTACAACCTTTGCATGTGGATTAGCGGCAACATTTTTTAAATGGGCCTTGGCAATTCCTCCTGCACCTATAAAACCAACCTGTACTTTTTTCACTTTATTCCTCCTCATTCATCTTTTAGACGTTTTAAACCGTTCATATTTCTTCTTATTGTAAGCGCATGCAATGATCTTTAATTGAACTCACTATCACCTTGCTTCCTAGGGTTCTTTTCTTCGTTATCACAAGAGACTTCGTCAATTCTTTCCTGCCTTTTACTTTTCGCATTACTTTTGAAAAGAGCGGCGAAGAAAGGATCATTAAACACCCTTTTAGTTAAAATCAAAGAAAATCGTTCTTTTTAGTTCAGTTGTTTATCAAGTTAGTTTATAAAGTATGGTAATCTAAAAAGTTAAAAAAAGTATATAAACAAAGATAATTAAAGGTCTTAAGGATATATAATTGATGTCAGCATCTCTCCGAAAGTTGCTTGGTCCTATACTTACAACGATTACTTACGCTACAAACATCCTTTTTTCGGCATGTATTTGATACACCTGTTCCTAGTCCATATTCAATTTCCAATCGAGTATAAAAAAGAAAAGACCTGTTTTTATTAGGTCTTTTCCATAGCATTATTAATGTAAGAGAAACGAAACGTTAAGTAAACAAGATAGCTACGCCTACTGCCACAGCGCCAAACAACAACGCAAATGGCAAGTTCTTTAACATAATCCGGTACGGATTTTGTTCAGTATTTCTAGCCGTCATTGTGACGACAATGCCATAAGGCTAATTGTGAACGTCGCAAGTGCACTGACAATGTACATAATCGTTAATGCTAAAGACATCGTTGGTGCAAGAATTGGTCCAACGACTTCATGTACAAGCACCATTGAGGCAATTGGATGAATACCCACCATTGCAAGCGCGTAGAAGCTAAGTGGGATACCCAGCAACAAAACAACAGGTACATCCTGAAAAGTGAGTAATGGATCTTGTATAAGGTTAAGCAACTCTGTCCCATTCAAAATACCTGTAAACCAACCAAGCGAAACAAATAAAACGATAAAGGGATGAATCCCTTTTGCTAATTGTTGACTAAACGCTTCCTTCCCTTTGTGAACAATGTCGTCGCTTCTCCCATTAAACTCGTCCATGAAAAAGCGAACAGTGGAATGAGTAAAATGACGGTCATAATGAATGACAATTGCAGCCATTCGCCGATACCAATCACTAGCAACAAAAAGAGTAAAACAGCTAGCACGAGGGACCTTTTTGACCGACCTCGTTCCTCCTGAATCTCCACTTCAATTAGTTGATTTGTACACCACCATTGTTTTTAATGAGCTCATATACAGTCATAATAACTGACAGTATCACAAGATAAGGAAGCACGCTCACATAACTTTGACCAGTAATACCCAGTGCGGTTACCACCATAATTTCCATTGGCATCCACACAAGTGCGAGTGCATAACCACGGAGCGTAGTACGGCTGATTAATCCATCTCGCTTTGGTTTGTCCATTTGTTGAAGCCTATTATTTAACGTATTTTGCAACAAAGGTAGAACAGAAAGATTCATAAATGGCACAAAACCGTATGTCGTTAAAAGAGACCTGTTTTGGAGTGCTCCCGTGTCTTTTGCTTTCTTAAACAGCCAAGACTCTACTTGGCGATCATAGCGTAACGACTCAATCGCTGCTTGCATAAATGGCACAACTGCAACAAACACAACGAGCGTTAGGTTATTTGAAAAAAGGGCGGGCAGTGAGCTAAAAGCGACGTCACTGAAAGGCAGCAGGACTGCACCTCCGATGAGAAAAGCAATCCCCATTCCTCGAAATAAACGATTTGAATGTATAAATGAATAAAAGAGCATTGGCAAGGCAAGCATTCCGCTAACCCAAAGCAATCGATCAGAATCAAACGCTAGTGCAAAAAATACAAGTAAAAGCACCGCTGCGTAATAAATACGTTGCACCTTCATACCTCCTGAGAAACACGTGATGTAACTATTTATTATACAGGAATGCGGAGAAGACAAAATAGGCAAGCGAACTGATTCATCCGCTTACCTACTTGATCAAAAGAGCCTTTTTCAAACAAAAAATTACTTACGACCAAATGCGATCGTATCTATATTTTTTTCATCAAGAAAATCCTCTATTTTCTTTTGTTCCCTTCCGTTTACACGATTACTTTCATCTAGTACTAATAGTGACTGAATATCTTTTACAATTAATTTTCCATCACTTGCATTGTCTACTAGATGATCAATCGTTTCCTCCAGCCATAAAGATACTGATTTACAGCCGTCATATAATCACTAATTCTTTTTGACTCTTTACGATAACCTTCTGGTAAAGTATTACTTGAAATATAATCAGCAAAATTTTTATCATTTTCTATTGCAAGCTTGTTAATCTCGTTTAATCGTTCTAATTCACTTTTATTCAATTCTTGATCTGAATATAGAATTTCCTCAAATAGAATACTTGCATTAAATAATTCTTCACTGCTGTCTAAATAGGTTTTTATGCTTGATTTCATTTCTTCTTCATCAATTAAACGATTTTTTGTCTCTGATTCAAAAATAGTATCAGGAATTTCTATGTTTTCTGCTTGAGGAATTGTGTCTTCTATCGAGGCACCATTTTCTTCTTGAGAACATGCACTTAAAGTAACAATAATTAGCATGCCATACCAAATCTTTCTCATATCATCCTCTCCCTCTTATAGATAGAGATATTCCACTTTAGACTTTCAGTTAATCGTTTAACAGCAGATTTACCAATATAGTATCCGATAATGGCTAAGAAAGAACCTAAAACAACACCTTTTAGTACCTCGATTATTTCCCCGGTTCCTATTGTATGAAATCCATTCACAAAGCCCATTACCATTAAAATAATGGGAGATAAGATCATTATCGGTACAGCAATGATATAAGCTAAAATAAATGGCGCAAATAGTAACAACATAAATACACTAACTAAAATAATCAGACACTGCTTAACACTTAATCTCATAACCGTGAATAAAGCTGTACAAATACGTTTCATACTTTTTTTCTCCTCTATTTCATTAATAGCATAGACAGCATTTAATTCTTTTGCAATCTCTTTCGGTTCTCCTAACTTTTTAGCTATTTCTTCTTCACTTTTATTTCCATTCTCGCCACCAACAAAGTTTTTGGAATATTCTTCTACAATCTCTTTTTTTTCTTTCTAAATTCGTTTTTAGTAATTTCAAAAAGTTCCTTTTGCTCATTTACATCACTCTCCTTCATAAAGCCATTTGGACAGATTCATTTCAACATATATAGAGTATACATAATTCCATTAAATGTATATTAAAAACCTTGATAATTTAGAAAAAATTTATAAACAAAAAGCCAGTGCGCTCATCCCCTAGCACACTGGTTTCTGTCTTATCTTGCTGATTGCATCGCTTTTTCAGCAATGTCTTTTCGGTAATACAAGCCGTCACTTTCAATTTTTGCACTCGCTTCATAAGCAGCAGACTGTGCTTCTTTAATTGTCCCCCCGGTAGAGGCAACAAGCAACACTCGTCCGCCGTTCGTTTGCCACTCGCCCGCTGCTTTTTTCGTACCAGCATGGAAGACGAGAGCCTCGCTTGTAGCTGCTTCAATCCCGTTAATCGCAACGCCTTTTGCATACGCTTCAGGATAGCCAACGCTTGCATGGACCACGCCAACAACAGCTTGATCGGTCCATTCTAACTCAACTCGTTCGCCGCTTAGCATTTGGAGCATCACGTCGATCAAGTCTGATTTCAATCTCGGCAAGACAACTTGTGTTTCCGGATCACCAAAGCGGGCATTAAACTCAATCACCTTTGGTCCTTCGGTTGTCATCATTAAGCCTGCATAAAGAATGCCTGTGAATGAACGCCCTTCTTCAACCATCGCATTTGCTGCCGGTTGAAGCACTTCTGCAACTGCACGGTCACATCTGCCTGGCTAAACTGGGGTACAGGAGAATAAGCACCCATTCCACCCGTATTTGGACCAGCGTCACCGTCAAACGCACGCTTATGATCTTGTGCTCCAACCATCGGTACAACGGTTGTGCCATTCACAAACGCCATCAACGACAGTTCTTCGCCATCAAGAAATTCTTCCACAACTACTTGCGCTCCGGCCTCGCCAAAGGCATCATCGCATAACACATGGGAAAGCGCCCCAAGTGCTTCTTCTTCCGTTAATGCGACAGTTACACCTTTGCCTGCCGCAAGGCATCTGCTTTAATAACAATCGGCGCACCTTCTTGTTTCACGTAAGCAGCTGCTTCTTCGTAATCAGAAAATGTTTTTGAAGCGCCTGTTGGAATGCCGTAACGATTCATAATATCTTTGGCAAATGATTTTGAGCCTTCAAGTATCGCTGCGTTTTGACGTGGGCCAAACACTTTGATTTCCTCGTGTTCAAAGCGGTCCACAATTCCTTCTAATAGCGGTACTTCAGGACCAATGATAACAAGACCAACATCGCTTTGAATCGCAAACTGCACGAGGGCATCATGATCAGATTCACCTAGTCCCACAGTTATCGCAATTTGCTCCATACCCGCATTGCCTGGGGCGACATAAACGTTTTCCACTAAGCTTGAATTGTGGGCGCACCAAGCAATTGCATGCTCCCGTCCGCCACCACCAATGATGAGCACATTCATGAATAGCCCTCCTTACATATTAATGTTTAAAATGACGTACGCCTGTAAAGACCATCGCAATATCATATTCATTCGCTTTCTCAATGGATTCTTCATCGCGCACGGATCCTCCTGGCTGAATAATCGCCGTGATGCCAGCTTTTGCTGCTGTTTCAACGGTATCACCATACGGGAAAAATGCATCGGATGCAAGCGCTGACCCTTTTGCTCTCTCACCCGCTTGTTCAATCGCAATCGCTGCAGAACCAACACGGTTCATTTGCCCTGCGCCAACACCAACAGTCATTTCACCATTCGCTAGCACAATCGCATTTGATTTCACATGCTTGACGACTTTCCAGCCAAGTTTAAGCGCGGTCCATTCTTGTTCCGTAGGTTCCGTTTAGTCGGGATACGAATCTCTGCCTCGTCAAGTCCAAAATAGTCTTCATCTTGAACGAGTAACCCACCGTGAATCGACGTAACTTTCTTTTCTGGCGTTGCTTTCTCCATGCCCACTTCCAAAAGGCGGATGTTCTTTTTCTTCGTTAAAATCGCTTTCGCTTCTTCACTAAAAGACGGTGCCAAAATCACTTCTAAGAAAATCTCTGCCATCTTCTCTGCCGTTTGTCCGTCTACTTCACGGTTTAAGGCAACAATTCCCCCAAAAATCGATTTCGAATCAGCTTCGTATGCGCGTGTGTATGCCTCAAACAACGTCGCACCTGTCCCAACACCACATGGATTCATATGTTTAATCGCAACTGCGGCTGGTTCACTAAATTCCTTTGCCACTTCAAGCGCGGCATTTGCATCATTGATGTTGTTGTATGATAATTCTTTTCCATGAAGCTGAACCGCTTTGGCGATTGATGAGGTGCTGCTTGTTTTGCCCGCGTAGAAAGCTGCTTTTTGATGCGGGTTCTCCCCATAGCGGAGCGCTTGTTTATGTGTATATGTAATCGTTAAGCTTTCAGGGTTTTCTTCCCCAACCGCTTCTGTTAAATACGTGCCAATCATCGCATCATAAGCAGCTGTATGGCGGAACACTTTAGCAGCGAGCTTTTTGCGTAGAGTGAGCTGTTCTTTTTCGTCTGAATTAAGAGTAGCAAGCACGTCTTCGTAATCGGCTGGATCTACAACAACCGTTACGTGAGCGTGGTTTTTGGCAGCTGAACGGAGCATGCTTGGACCGCCGATATCAATGTTTTCAATCGCATCCGCAAACGTTGCATCTGGATTTGCGATCGTTTCCGCAAACGGATAAAGATTGACGACAACATAATCAATTGGCGTAATACCTAAGTCGTCTATTTGCTTCACATGTTCCGCTTTGTCGCGCATCGCAAGAAGCCCGCCATGAATGTTTGGGTGAAGCGTTTTAACTCGCCCGTCCAAAATTTCTGGAAACCCTGTAATGTCAGAGACATTCACTACGTCTATGCCAGCTTCTTCCAGTGCGCGCTTTGTCCCACCGCCTGTGGACAGGATCTCAACCCCTGCCTCTGCAAGTCCTTTTACAAATGGGATCAACCCATCTTTATTTGATACGCTTACGAGTGCTCGCTTCATTACTTATGATTCCTCCCCTAATTTCTCATTTAACAGTTGCTTCACAACAGCTGGGTATAGTTTGTGTTCCACAGCCTGGATTCTCTTCGCTAACATTTCATGCGTATCGTCTTTTTCAAGCGCCACTTCACGTTGGGCAATAATTGGACCTGTATCCATACCAGCATCGACATAGTGGACCGTCACACCCGTGACCGTTACGTTCGCTTGAAGCGCTTGGCCAATCGCATCAAGACCTGGAAATGCCGGTAACAGCGACGGATGGATGTTGATGATTTTCCCTTCATAGGCAGAAAGCAACACAGGACCGATTAAACGCATATAACCAGCCATTACAACAAGGTCCACTTCCTCGCTTTGCAAACGAGAGACAAGTTCCTGTTCATACGCCGCTTTGTTTTTATACGCAGCGGGACGAATCAATTCAGCCTTGACACCGAGTGCCTCTGCTTTAGCGAGAACAGGAGCACTTGGTTTATCACTAACGACAAGCGCCACTTCACCGCTAAGTTCCCCAGCTTGAGCGGAACGGATCAGCACCTCGGCGTTTGATCCTGTTCCTGAAGCGAATATGGCGAACTTCATGCGTCGATGCCTCCGATAACCATGCCAGCAACACTCGTCACTCGTCCAATAATAAACGCTTTTTCTCCACTCTCTTCGAGCAACGTAATCGCTTCTTGATGGTTAGCTTCGGGTACAGCAAGAACCATACCAATTCCCATATTAAATGTTGAGAACAAGTCACGCTCTGAAATGCCGCCTTTTTCTTGAATAAACGGGAAAATCGCCGGTACTGGCCATGAACCGTTGTCTATTTCTGCACCAAGTCCCTTAGGCAGCATGCGTGGAATATTTTCATAAAATCCGCCGCCTGTCACATGAGCCGCACCTTTAATAAGACCTTTTTTCATACAAGCAAGCAGTGGCTTTACATAAATTCTTGTTGGTGTTAATAATTCTTCACCAAGCGTTTTACCAAGCTGTTCAATTGGTTGATGAAGCTCTAAACCAGCATCTTGCAGAAGTATTTTACGAACAAGCGAAAAACCATTCGAGTGAAGACCACTTGAAGACAAACCAATGAGCACGTCACCGGCTTCAATCGAATCGCCTGTAAGGAGTTCACTTTTTTTCAACAGCTCCGACGGAGAAACCGGCGAGGTCATATTCATCCTCATCGTACATGCCCGGCATTTCTGCTGTTTCACCGCCAACAAGAGCGCAACCTGCCTGTGTACAGCCATCCGCCACACCTTTGACAATCGCTTCAATCTTCTCTGGAACGGCTTTGCCGCATGCAAGGTAGTCTAAAAAGAAAAGTGGTTCTGCTCCTTGAACAACAATGTCGTTTACGCACATCGCAACAACGTCTTGTCCAATCGTATCATGGCGATCCGCCATAAAGGCAAGCATGAGCTTCGTTCCTACGCCATCCGTCCCTGATACGAGCACAGGCTCTTTTAACCCTAAGCTGATAAATCAAAATTGCCGCCAAATCCACCTAGACCGCCTAAGACGCCTTGACGTTTCGTCCGTTCCACATGCCTTTTCATCCGTTCTACTGCTTCATAGCCAGCTTCAATATCAACACCAGCTTCTTTATATGCATTTGACACGAATGCTCATCCTCCAATTCGTTGCTTAAACTTTTGCATGCGGGTGCAAGGTATCCGCATAAATTTCCGTCGGGTATTCGCCTGTAAAGCAGGCCAAACACTGGCCGCAATTGTGCATCGCGTCTGAGCGTCCAATTCCTTCCTTCAATCCTTCTGTTGTAAGGAAAGCAAGAGAGTCAGCCCCCATGATGTCGCGCATTTCGTCGATTGAATGGTTTGAAGCAATTAATTCTGACGTCGTTGATGTATCAATTCCGTAAAAACACGGGTTTTTAATCGGCGGCGAGGAAATGCGCACATGCACTTCAGTCGCTCCCGCCTCACGCAACATGTTCACAATGCGGCGGCTCGTCGTGCCCTCACAATCGAATCGTCGATCATGACAACACGTTTTCCTTCAACAACTCCTCGCACAGGAGATAGCTTCATTTTTACTCCTTGTTCACGCAACTCTTGCGAGGGTTGGATAAAGGTCCTGCCTACATAACGATTTTTAATCATACCTAGTTCGTACGGAATACCTGCTTGTTCCGCATAGCCAATCGCTGCGGAAATGCTGGAATCCGGCACACCTGTCACCACATCGGCTTCGATTGGCGCTTCAATTGCAAGTTGCTTGCCTAAGCTTTTTCTTGCTGTATGGACATTAATCGTATCAACATTTGAGTCTGGTCGAGCAAAGTACACATACTCCATGCTACAAATCGCCCGGTTGCCTGGAGAAACAAACCGTTCGCTGCGAAGACCTGTGTCATCGATGATAATGAGTTCGCCTGGAATGACTTCACGCTCAAATTCAGCCCCGATAATATCAAACGCACATGTTTCAGATGCAACTACATAAGCATCGCCTAAACGCCCGATTGAGAGCGGTCGCAACCCATTGGGGTCAAGGGCAACCATGAGCTGCCGTTCATTCATTACAACAAACGCGTATGCACCTTTTAATGAAGACAGTGCATTTTTCATTTGATCTTCCAGCGTATAATAGCCGCTCCGTTTAATTAAATGAGCCAGTACTTCTGTATCCGATGTTGATTGAAAAATCGATCCTTGCGCTTCGAGCTGATGCTTTAAATGGTTGGCGTTCACCAAATTTCCGTTATGAGCAACCGCAAGGCCACCTTTTTGCGAGTTGAAGAAGAGCGGTTGGACGTTTGCGTACCCTCCGCCGCCTGCTGTTGCGTAGCGAACATGACCGATTGCTCCCTTGCCATGTAGCCCCTTTAATACATCTGGATTAAAGACATCATTAACGAGACCGAGTCCTTTATGGGCAGAGAGCTTTTCGCCATCTGATACAACGATGCCAGCCCCCTCTTGCCCACGATGTTGAAGGCTATGGAGTCCGTAATACGTTATTTGCGCCGCATCCTTATGACCCCAGACGCCAAACACACCACATTCTTCGTTTAACCCTTTGATTTCAGCAAACATGGAATAGCCCCTTTCCAGGCTGTGACTAATTCATCTTGGCTTACATCGATGACGTTTTCTCCATTAGTGCGAATCGTTAATGTTGCATCTTCCGTAACGGTTCCAACTGCTTTTGCATCCTGCACCAATTGTTCAAACGCTTGTTTTTGTTCTCGTTTCACTGTCACAACAAAGCGGGATTGGCTTTCTGCAAACAGTTCTGATGCGCTTATGTTTAACTCAATATCTGCACCAAGCGTCCCGTCCATCATTTTTTCTGCGAATGCAACGGCTAACCCGCCTTCTGCTACATCGTGAGCAGAAGCAACAATTCCATTTTGAATCGCTTGGAGCAGTTCTTGTTGGCGTTTTTTTTCAACCGCTAAATCAATTGCTGGCGCTTTCCCAGACAATTCGCCAACGAGCATTTTTTGCAACTCGCTGCCGCTAAATTCAGGTTTTGTCTCGCCAATGACGTAAATGACGTCTCCCGCAGCTTTAAACGCTTGCGTCGTGATATGGTCAACATCTTCAATCAAACCAACCATGCCAATGACCGGCGTTGGATAAACCGCTCCGCCAGAGCGCTCATTGTAAAGGGAAACATTCCCACCAATGACTGGCGTTTCAAGTTCACGGCATGCTTCGCTTAATCCGTCTGTTGATTTCTCTAGCTGCCAGAAGATTTCCGGACGTTCCGGGTTTCCGTAATTTAAGCAATCTGTGACGCCTAGGGGCATTGCGCCAGAGCAAACAATATTGCGTGCCGCTTCGGCAATCGCAATCTTCCCGCCTACTTCTGGATCTAGGTAGAGATAACGGGAATTACAGTCCGTTGTCATCGCAAGCGCCTTGCGTGTATCGCGAATGCGAATAACAGCCGCGTCGGAGCCCGGTGATACAACCGTATTCGTCTGCACCATGTAATCATATTGTCCATAAACCCATTCTTTGCTTGCAATTGTCGGCTGGGATAAAAGCTTCGTTAATGTTTCTGTCGCATCTGTCACAACAGGTGCGTACGGCGCTTCTGTTTGAAATGCTTCATAGTATGCTGGCACACGTGATGGCTTATGGTAAACTGGTGCATCTTCTGCAAGGGCATCAACCGGCACGTCAGCGACAACTTCACCATTATGTGTTAGACGCAACCGTGAATCATCCGTCACAACGCCTACTTCAACCGCATGTAAGTCCCACCGTTCGAAGATGGCTTTAATTTCAGCTTCACGGCCTTTTTCGACTACTAAAAGCATTCGTTCTTGGGACTCGGACAACATCATTTCATACGGAGTCATGCCAGCTTCACGCTGAGGCACAAGATCAAGGTCCATTTCAATTCCGGAACCTGCTTTGCTTGCCATTTCTGCAGAAGAAGACGTGAGTCCAGCTGCTCCCATATCTTGAATCCCAATTAACGCGTCACATTTTACAACTTCCAGGCATGCTTCAAGAAGCAACTTTTCCATAAATGGGTCGCCTACTTGGACTGCTGGACGTTTTTCATCGGAAGATTCGCTCAGCTCTTCTGATGCAAATGTTGCGCCATGGATGCCATCTCGACCAGTGCTTGCGCCAACATACATCACTGTATTTCCTACGCCTTTCGCTTGTCCTTTTTGAATGTCTTTATGATCAATTAAGCCAACGCACATCGCGTTCACGAGCGGGTTTGCTTCATAGCAAGGATCGAATTGCACTTCACCACCAACGGTTGGTACACCAATGCAATTCCCGTAACCGGCAATTCCTGCCACAACTTCTTCAAACAAGTAACGTACTTTCGGAGAATCGAGTTCGCCAAAACGAAGCGAGTTGAGCAATGCGACTGGGCGAGCGCCCATTGAAAACACATCACGCAAAATTCCACCAACACCGGTAGCAGCCCCTTGGTAAGGCTCAATCGCCGATGGATGGTTATGACTCTCAATCTTAAAGACGACCGCTTGTTCATCTTTAATGTCAATAATGCCAGCACCCTCTCCAGGTCCTTGCAGCACATTCTCACCATCAACAGGGAACTTCTTTAACAACACTTTTGAATTTTTGTAGCTGCAATGCTCAGACCACATCACTGAAAACAGGCCAGTTTCTGTAAAATTTAATGGGCGGCCAACAATGCGTTCAGCAAGTTCAAACTCTTCGTCTGTTAAACCCATTTCCGTATACAATTTTTCCGTTTTAATTGTTTCTGCACTTGGCTCAAGAAGTAGCGACATGAGATTCCCTCCAGTTGCGTAAAATCGATGTAAATACAGCCAGTCCTTGGTCATTTCCAAGCAACGCTTCAACGGCGCGCTCCGGATGAGGCATCATGCCAAGCACGTTGCCTTTCTCATTCATAATGCCTGCGATATCCTGTTTTGATCCGTTCACATGTTCATTGTACCTGAACACAATTTGGTTGTTTTCTTCTAATCTAGCAAGCGTTGCTTCGTCTACTTCATAGTTTCCTTCACCATGAGCAACAGGAATTTGGATCGTTTCTCCTCGTTCGTATCCTGTTGTAAAAAGCGTTTCGTTGTTCTCAACAACAAGCTCTACCGTCCGGCAAATAAATTTCAAATCGATGTTCCGCTTCATCGCCCCTGGCAAAAGCCCCGCTTCCAGCAAAACCTGGAAACCATTGCAAACGCCAAGAACTGGCTTTCCTGCCTCTGCCGCGTCAATCACCGCAGGCATAATTGGCGCAAATCTAGCAATGGCACCAGAACGGAGATAATCGCCATGTGAAAAGCCTCCCGGGAGAAGCACACCGTCATAGCCATCAAGCGACGTTTCCGTATGAAACACATACTCCACTTTCTCGCCTATGCCGTCTTTAATCGCGTGGTACATATCCGCATCACAGTTAGAACCTGGAAAGACAATCACGCAAATTTCATGACGGGATAACCTCCTCCACATCAAAGCGATAATCTTCAATGACCGTGTTGGCAAGAATTTTTTCACACATTTCTTTCACACGAGTCTCCAAATTGTCGACATTTTCTAGCTGAAGCTCTAAATATTTACCAATGCGTACATCCGTTACTTCGTTGTAATCCATCGTGTGAAGTGCTCCTTTGACCGCTACTCCTTGCGGATCAAGCACACTTTCCCTAAGTGTTACATAGACTTTGACTTTATACATGGTTAAAAGCCCCCTAGACGAGTTTTATAGCTTACTAGATAAAGATTGTATAATTAATGGTTTGTAAATCGAGTTAAGATTTCTTGGTAGCCTTCTTGCAAGTTTCCAAGATTGCGGCGAAATAAATCTTTGTCGAATCGCTGATTGGTTTCCTTATCCCACAATCGGCACGTGTCTGGCGAAATTTCATCCGCTAACAGCAAATCACCTTCCTGTGTATGGCCAAACTCTAGTTTAAAATCAATTAACTTCACACCAATTGTGTGAAACAATTCAATTAACTGTTCATTCACGTCGACAGCCATTTTTTTTAATTGTTTGACTTCCTCTGGTGTTGCTAACCCCAAAATGCCAATGTGGTCCTCGGTAACCAATGGGTCACCGAGGCATCGTCTTTGTAATAAAATTCTACAAGGGGCGTATCAAGCGTTGTACCTTCATTTATGCCAAGCGTTTCGCCATACTTCCAGCAACAACGTTGCGCACAACTACTTCAAGAGGCACAATTTCAACTTGTTTAATAAGCTGCTCTGTGTCAGATAATCTCCGTACAAAGTGGGACGGAATGCCTTTTTCAGAAAGAGCGCCAAAGATAAGGGAGGAAATTTCATTGTTTAATCTCGCCTTGCCTACGAGTGTGTCTTTCTTTTCACCATTAAAAGCTGTTGCTTCGTCCTTGTACTCGACCCACAACACTCCGTCTTCGTCTGTGCGGTAGATTCGTTTTGCTTTGCCTTCATAAAGCAATTCCTCTTTTACCATCGTTGCTTCAGCCCCTTATGGATCATTCGTTGTTTAAGCCTAGACGTGTGAAGATCGTATCAACATGTTTCATATGGTGTTCATAGTTAAAGCATTCATCAATTTCGCTAGAAGATAATACATCCGTAATACGTGACTCTGCTTCAACAAGCTCACGGAACTGAACGCCTTCTTCCCACGCTTGGGTTGCTTTTGGTTGTACAAGATCATAAGCTTCCTCACGCGCCATGCCTTTGTCAATCAAACTCAAAAGCACACGCTGCGAGTAAATCAACCCGTATGTGCGCGTCATGTTCCGCTTCATGTTTTCTGGGAACACGGTTAAGTTTTTCACGATATTGCCAAACCGGTTTAACATGTAATTGAGCGCAATCGTTGCGTCAGGCAAAATCACACGCTCTGCTGAAGAATGGGAAATATCCCGTTCATGCCAAAGGACCACATTATCATACGCTGTGTTCATGTAGCCGCGAACAAGGCGAGCAAGTCCAGTCATGTTCTCAGAACCAATTGGATTGCGTTTATGCGGCATCGCAGACGACCCTTTTTGCCCTTTTGCAAAGAACTCCTCCACTTCGCGAAGCTCACTTTTTTGCAAGCCACGAATTTCAACAGCAAATTTCTCAATCGACGTTGCAATCAGCGCAAGGCTTGCCATATATTCAGCATGGCGGTCACGCTGCAACGTTTGCGTAGAAATCGGTGCTGCTTGTAAGCCAAGCTTGTCGCAGACGATTTGTTCAACGCGAGGATCAATATTCGCATAGGTGCCAACTGCTCCTGACAATTTCCCAAAACGGACGCCTTCTGCCGCATGTTCAAACCGCTCAATATTACGCTTCATCTCTTCGTACCAAAGGCCAAGCTTTAATCCAAATGTCGTTGGCTCTGCATGGACACCATGTGTACGTCCCATCATTATCGTATATTTATGTTCCTGTGCTTTTGTTTTAATCATTTCAAGGAAACGATTTAAGTCGTCTGCTAAAATCGCATTTGCTTGTTTAAGCAAGTAAGACAGTGCGGTATCAACAACATCTGTTGACGTTAAACCATAATGAACCCATTTCCGTTCTTCACCAAGCGTTTCGGACACTGCACGTGTAAACGCAACAACATCATGGCGTGTTTCTGCTTCAATTTCCAAAATCCGATCGACGTTAAAGCTTGCATTCGCACGAATTTTTGCTACGTCTTCAGCCGGAATTTCACCAAGTTCTGCCCATGCTTCACAAGCGACTATTTCTACTTCCAACCACGCGTTATAGCGGTTCTCTTCTGTCCAAATTGCACCCATTTCCGGGCGTGTGTACCGTTCAATCATCGTTTTGTTCCTCCAAAAGCGTTAATGTAGTGTTGTTTGCATCCACAATTCGTCAAGCACATTGATACATGCATCGGTATGGTCCCCTAGCACCGTCAAATGGCCCATTTTCCGTTTGTGCTTTGCCTCTTTCTTCCCATATAAGTGTAGCGAAATCGGACCAAGCTTATCAAGTTGATCAAAGAGCGGTTCCATGTCCTCGCCAAGGATATTTTCCATCACCGCAGGAGAAAGGAGCGTTGTAGAACCAAGCGGCAATCCACAGATTGCACGGATATGCTGTTCAAATTGGGATGTCCTGCACGCTTCTATTGTATAATGCCCTGAATTATGCGGTCTAGGGGCTAGTTCATTTACAAGCAGTGAACCGTCTTGGTTAACGAACATTTCAACAGCAAGCGTTCCAATTACATCCAAACCTTCTGCTAGTTTTTCCGCAAGTTCAATCGCTTCTTCTTCCGTTTCTTTGTCAATTCTTGAGGGTACAAGTGTCCGGTACAGAATATTGTCCTTGTGTTCATTTTCTGCAACAGGGAATGTTTTCATTTCACCAGTGCGTGATTTTGTCACAATTACTGAAATTTCGCGCTCAAACGGGATCAGTGCTTCGAGCACCAACTCTCCGTGCCGTAAAAGAGTTTCAGCCGCTTCTGTTAATTCGCTTTTTGAACGGACAACCGCCTGACCCTTGCCATCATACCCACCTCGGCACGTTTTTACTACCGCAGGCAGCCCAACTGCATTAAGTGCTAGCTCCACATCTGTCTCCGAATAAATCGCGGCAAAAGGAGCAACAGGCACGCCTAGTTCTGAAATGGCTTGTTTCTCTTTTAAACGGTGCTGCGTCATGCCAAGCACTTTGAAGCCTTGCGGAAAGTCACTCACTTCGGTTAACTGTTTGGACGACTCTTCATCGATGTTTTCAAACTCATAAGTGATCACGTCGCTTAGTGAGGCAAGCTGCTTGCATGCTTCAATATCGTCGTAAGCAGCTGTAATAACTTGATCCGCAATCTGTGCACACGGTGCATCTTCCGTCGGATCAAGCACCGCAATTCTGTACCCCATTTGCCTAGCCGACAGTGCCATCATCCGGCCAAGTTGTCCGCCGCCGATAATACCGATTGTGCTGCCCGGCTTCACCTGAGTCATAGCAGATCACCACTGCTTTCCAACACTGCTTTTTTTGTTTGTTCACGTCTCTTTGCCAAGCGTTCACGCACTTCTTTATTGCTTGTGCCTACAATTTGTGCGGCAAGAAGCCCCGCATTCGTCGCTCCTGCTTTACCAATTGCGACCGTTGCAACTGGCACTCCGCCAGGCATCTGTACGATTGATAATAATGAATCAAGCCCTTTTAGCGCTCGCGATTCAACTGGGACACCAATAACAGGAACGATTGTTTTTGCTGCCACCATGCCTGGAAGGTGCGCAGCGCCTCCAGCTCCAGCAATAATCGTGCGCAGCCCGCGCTCTTCTGCTTGTTCTGCGTATTCAAACATTAGGTCTGGCGTACGATGAGCGGATACAACCTTTTTCTCATAAGGCACTTGCAGTTCTTCAAGCACCTCGCACGTATGCTTCATTGTTTCCCAATCAGAAGTACTCCCCATAATCACGCCAACGATTGGTTCTGTCATGACAATCCCCCGCTTTTTTGTTTATAAATTGCTATCACAACTCATGTTTCTCTTTCTTTTTCATATGCTTATCCAAGCAGCAATTAAAACAAACACAAAAAAAACACAACCACGCAATCCATCAAAATGAGAGAAAGGTTGTGCCGTGCTCAAAAAGCCTCTATGCAGGCTTTTACCTTCCCTCATAGTCCGGCAATTTACGGTCACCAGGTAGAAACGTTCGGGCCCTATTCCCGAGATTATATGAGGATGATATTCGCTTTTATCTTGTTATTCCTCTTTCAGTTTACGCATGATTGCCGTTAGTGTCAACACAGAGTCGAACAATAAAATGAAAGTTTTTTCTATCGTTCGTATTTGACACATTGAAACCAATTATAATCTGTGTGCATATGCTATTGGTAAAAAGCCTAATTTATTCTCACTATTAAAAGGAGGTAGCATCATGAGCGCTCTTGAACAACGAACAAAACGCCTCTACTTATTTATTGTATTTGGATTTGCCTGGGGAATTCTCGCCATCACTCTCGCCGCTCCACATGTACCTGTTTTCTATTTAGCTGGTTTTATTGCTATAGCTCCTCTGTTCGCGGCATACCCTCTTCAAATAACAAACTATGATCAGTCTTTTCTTGCACACGTCTTTGTGTTGTCACGCCCTAACATTTGGTGGGTCGTAGCCATATTCGTACCATTGCTGTTTTCTTTCATTTTACTGTCCACCTATTCACTAACTGCTCATCCACTTGTGTTTAATCCATTTATTTGGATAATCGTTTTTGCGGTAGCTCTTTTTCAAGAAATTGGCTGGCGTGGCTTTTTACAGCGGGAACTAAGTAGACTTTTGTTTTGGAAGTCATCTCTTGTTATCGGCATCATAAGCGCATGTTGGCATATTCCAATTGCGTTAATCTTATTTGACACAAGCGATGCCTTATTAATGATGATCATTGTTTACTTCTTATTAGCAGCAGCTCCACTTGCATTCATTGTTGGGGCAACTAAATCCGTGTTTCCATCTGCACTCATGCAGACCGGACTCTTCATGATATTATTGCTTACAACAGGTTATTACCAGGCAGTGGTCGTCTTTTTTTGCTTTGCTCATTATGTTAAATGGCGTTGTGATGTTGGCAAATGCTGTTTTTCCTTCAAAATTTAAAAACACCTTTAAGCTGAATTGATGCGCCTTTGCTTTACAAGTTAGAAAAGGGTAACAATAAACGCAGGTCAAGCGCTTCTGACCACACTTGAGTTTGTTAAGAACGGGATTACGAAGGAAGAGTTGCGAGTATATCCTACAAAAACGCTTAAAATGATAAACACCTGGTTTGCCTTACGAACCAGGTGCGAGGTTGTCGACAAAGTAGATAACCGATCCAGTCTGAAAAGAAAACGCTTGTCAGACTAGGAGCGAAGACGAGGGAAGATGTGAATAGAACGTGGGTTCATGAGCATATGACCGAGACGAGCGACGACGTATGCGAGCGTTTGTCTTCAGCCTGACATCTGGTTCGCCTTACGAATCAGGTGCTTTCTTTATGTTATGCACTATACACGTCTTTTTTCACCTCACCCAAATGCCCATCAAGTGTTAGGATTGAACCTAATAAGTTTCGAGTCACTGCATGTTTTGGTTTTGTAAATAAGTCTCTTGTATCCCCAGACTCTACAATTCTACCCTTTTTCATAACCGCGATCCGCTCACAGAAATAAGCAACCAAATCTAAATTATGAGCAATAAACAAGTAAGTTAGCTTGTAATCATGTTGCAACTCTTGTAACAGCTCAATAATTTGTGCCTTAACTGAAACATCCAAAGCTGACACCGGTTCGTCTAATACTAAAAAAGCAGGCTTTAAAACTAGCGCTCGAGCGATCCCTGCCCGTTGACGCTGACCACCAGATAATTCATGCGGGTACCTTTCTGCAAAATCTTTTCGCAAACCCACACGTTCTAACATCTCACAGACAGCTTTCTCTCCTTCTAACTTACTGTTTAAAACACCTAAACGCAGCAGTGGAGTCAAAATTTCTGTTCCAATTGTTTTTCTTGGATTAAATGCCGATCCAGAATCTTGAAATACGATTTGAACTTGTTTACGTAAGTTCCTCATCTCTAAGCGAGATATGCCTACTATCTCTTCTCCTTTTAACTTTATAGAACCTGAAGATGGCTCAACTAAGCGAAGAAGCATTCTTCCAACAGTTGTTTTGCCTGATCCTGACTCCCCGATTAGCCCAAAAGTCTCACCTTGATTAATGTAAAATGATACGTCATTTACAGCTTTCATCACGTCCCGAGAGCGAAACAACGCTCGTTCCTTTCCGTACTGTTTACTCAAGTTTTCCACTTGAATTAATGGTTTATCATTCATCATTTGTCCTCCTTTATTAAGATACATCGAGCTTCATGGGGAATGGCTGTGTTTTGATCAATGTCCATACTAGGTTCAACCTCGAAACAGTTTTTCTCGGCCTTAGAACACCTTGGAGCAAAGCGGCACCCCTGTTGAGGTATAGCAAGATTTGGTGGTTCTCCAGCTATTTGATGAAGCATGCTTTTTGTTTTATCTTTATCAAAAATCCAATCTAATGTTGGAATACATGCAAGTAACCCTTGTGTGTATGGGTGTTTCGGCTGAAACATCACATCAGAAACCACCCCTTGTTCCACAACTTGCCCTGCGTACATCACTGCAACTTTATCAGCTATTTTTGCAACAACTCCAAAATCATGTGTAATCATTAACACAGCTGTACCAAACTCACGATTGATTTTCTGTAGTAGCTCTAGCACTTGCAATTGAACAGTCGGATCAAGCGCCGATGTAGGCTCATCGGCAATAATTAAATCTGGCTCACAAGCAAGCGACATTGCAATGACAGCTCGTTGCCTTTGGCCGCCGCTAAGCTGATGTGCATATGCATGATACACTTGGTTCGGATCTTCAATTCCCATCTCGTAAAGCAAGTCCCTCGCCCGTTCACGTGCCTGTTTTTTTAATAAACTGGTTTTTGCCCTTATAACCTCAACAAGTTGGCTTCCAATCGTGTAAGAAGGATCCAAAGAGGTCATTGCATTTTGAGCAATTAACGAAACTCGTTTTCCTCTAATTGCTTTCATCTCCCTCTGCGATAGATGAAGCAACTGTTTGCCAAATGCATGAATTGTCCCTTTATAACTCGAAAGCAATTCTTGTGGAATTAGTTGTAGGATCGAATGAATTGTCATTGATTTCCCTGAACCAGACTCCCCTACAATTGCTACTATTTCTCCCTTTTTGATTGATAGAGTAACGTCTTTTAATACCTGTACATTTCCATCAACCGTTTTAATTTCCGTTGTAAGTTCATTGACTTCCAAAAGCGTTTGATTTCTTCTAGCTGTTAATGCTGACAAAAGGCACACCCCTCCCATAGGTTAAGCTGCTTTTTGAATTGCTTTTTCCCTACCGCGTTTTTCTAGGTTTTTGTTTTACTCTCGGATCAATTGCATCTCTTAATCCATCACCTACTAAACTAAACGCAAAGGAAAGAAGAATAATTACTAATCCCGGTATGAAGGTGATGTGTGGGTATCCTTGCATTAACAGCACACTGCCTTCACTTGCCATCCTTCCCCAATCAGGATTTGGTGGTTGAACGCCTAATCCAATGAAACTTAAACCGGCAACTGTAACGATCGTTACTCCTGCAAGAGTCGTAGCATACACAATTAATGATGGCAATACATTCGGAATGAGTTGTCGAAAAAGAATTTCTCCATCTTTAATCCCAAATGCTCTTGCCGCCTCAATATACTCCTTCTCGCTCTCTTGCATCGTATCTGTGTAGACCACTCTAGTCATATAAGGAATACGGACAATGACCATTGCAATCATGACATTTAATAATCCTGGTCCAAGTATCGCAGCTATTGCAATCGCTAATAGAACTGCTGGAAAAGCAAAAAATACATCCATCACTCTCATTAAGCAAGTTCCAATCCAGCCTTTGTAATACCCCGCCATAACCCCAATCAATAAACTAATGAATGCCGAAATGAAAACCGGCACAATCGCTGATAAAAGAGAGACCTGTGTACCAAATATGACCCTACTTAATAAGTCGCGTCCTTGCTGGTCTGTCCCAAGTACATGACCGTCAGAGCCTGGAGGTAACAATCTAGTACTGCCTTCCGGTACAACATTAGGATCATATGGAGCAAAAACACCGGGAAAAAGAGCAAAGACGACGGCAAAAGCGATAATGATTGTACCTACAAGTGCTTGCTTATTCTGGAAATATTTTTGAATACTACGTTTTCCTTGACCTCTTGCACGCATGAACATCCATCCCCTTCTCCCTATAAATCACAGTGAATCCCTTAATTTAGGACTGAGCGCTACATTTAAAATATCGACTAACGCATTTATACACACCACAGATATCGCAATAAGCAAGATACCACCTTGAATCATCGCATAATCATTGGACGTAATTGCAACGTAAAGCTGTTGCCCGATTCCCGGCCAATTAAACACGACTTCACTAAACAACGCTCCCCCTAGGATGTAGCCTACTTGTAACCCTGCGATATTGATTATAGGTGGTAAGGAATTTCGCAATGCATGCCTTATATTTATTTTCCGATCGGCTATTCCAAATGAATGAAAATAATGAATATAATCCTTTTGCAACGTCTCTAACATTGTATTTCTCGAGAGTCGAGCAATAACGGCAATTGATACCGTAGCAGTCGCGAATGCTGGTAAAACTAGATGACTTACTAGATCAAATAATCCACCAGGGTTACGCATGTTGTACATGCCACCTACAGGAAACAAATTTATTTGAATTGAGAATACCCACATAAGCATCAGCGCGATCCAAAACACAGGGATACTTGCACCAATCATGGCAATCGCCATGCTTACTTTATCAAATAAACGACCATTCTTGATTGCACTTAAAGCGCCTAGAAACACGCCGACAACGATACAAATAAATAGGGAAGCTGCTGTCAAAATAAGCGTATTTATAAAACGTGGGAGTAATTCCGAGGCGATATCCGCGCTCAACGTATAAGAAAAGCCTAGATCTCCTTGAAGAATGTTGATTAACCAAGATCCATATTGGTTTAAAATCGAATCATTAAGCCCCATTTCTTCACGTAAAGCATCAACCGCTTCAGGCGTAGCATCTGCTCCAAGAATACTTTGTGCTGGATCGCCTGGTATCAATTTTGCTAACAAAAACACAACAATTGTGACACCAATCAATACAGGAATCATTGAAAGGAGACGTCCAGTAACGTACTTAATCATTTACTCAACTCCAATCTATGATCGATTGATACAATCGATAAGTCATACCATTCTTCGGATGGAATAATAAAGTTCTGAACACGTGGATGTACAACGTAAGGAGCTGTATCATTTAACACTGGAATAAAGGCTGCGTCTTCCATAATCAATTGCTCTGCTTCCGCCCACAAACGCAAAGATTCCTCATGGTTTTCTTCAAAAGAGGCAGCATTTAAGACCTGATCCACCTCATCATTTATATATTTACCAGAATTAAACCCTCCTGGAGCACTAAAGCTTGAATGGGCAACCATCGCTAACCAAAATGGAGAGGTTCGACCAGAGGACATTTGATTCATACCCACCTGCTCTTCCATTCCGTTACTAAAGCCAGCAAAATAACTAATCCATTCAGAAGAATCGATCGTTGCTTCAATACCAACGGACGCCAAGTCTCGCTGAATCCACTCCATGATATCTACAGGAACTAATTGTCCTGATCCATCAATTGATGTTTCAATGGTTGTTTCAAATCCATTTTCATACCCTGCTTCTTTTAATAGCGACTTTGCTTTCTCTGGATTATATTCATACCAACGCCTACTAGAGTCATAGCCTGCGTGTCCCCTCGTCTGCATCGTATAAGCTGGGGTCACACTCCCACGCAGTAACTCCTCTGCAATACCTTCACGATCAATCGCGTAATTCATTGCTTGTCGTACTCTCTTATCTTGCATAATCGGATTATCGAAATTGAAATTCATATACCAAACATGTGGAGGTTTACCGGACACGACATTCCATCCGTCTTCTTCAAAGTTAGCAAGCGAATCAGCTGGAGGAACAGCAATGATATCAACTTCATCGTTGCGAATAGCAAGAACCCGGCTCGCAGGGTCCGATAAAGGCCTAAAAATCACTCTATCTAGTTGGGCAGGATCACCCCAATATTGGTCGTTTTTGATTATATTAATGTTTTCGCCACGGTTTCGTTCTTCAAATCGAAATGGACCTGTCCCAGTCGGATGGTTTGCTAAACCTTCATTTCCATAAGTCTCTATTGCTGTCGGACTCACAATTTGCAAGGAATTACTTAACGCTAATAACCGCGGAAACTCCCTAAATGGTTCACTTAAGTGAATCTTAATAGTCGAATCGTCAATCACTTCTGATGATTCAAAGTAAAGCCAAGTTCGAAAACTACGACTAGCCCCCGTTTGGTAGTAATAGTCAAACGATGGGTCCGTCAAGCGTTTAATATTAAACTGCACCGCATCTGCATTAAAAGGCGTACCATCGTGAAATTGAACTTGCTCACGTAAAGCAAACGTATACGTCTTCCCGTCTTCTGACACCTCCCATGATTCAGCAAGTCCAGGTATTAGTTCAGGTATTGGGGCTGCTTCCGATGATTTCGTCAAGTCTTGCGCCACTAACGTCTCATACATTTGATGGTTAATTCGCATTGTAACCCACCCATTACCAGCATGAGGATCGAGGACATCTGCCTCTGATTCAATTCCAATAATGAGTGTGTCTTCCTCACTTGTCCCTAATGTGACTTCTTGATCTGAAACAGCACAACCACTTGCAAATAGGGCGAGGCTTATCACTATAAGAAACTGTTTGTACGACAATTCACACCCTCCAGTTTTTATATTTATAAGATTCCATTTATTTAGTTTGTTGTCATTCAGCATAAACGAACATGATAACCAAGACTACTTAACTGTGAGCATATATAACAATCTTTATTTATCAAATCACAACGTTAAAGCATTACTTAATAGAAAAAAAGGCGAAGCATCTCGCTGCTTCGCCTTTTCATACTTGTTGATTCGTATCTTCCTTTAATACCCCTTCAAACACAATTCGCTGTTTTAACCACACTGGTTCTTTTTTCCCTTGTTGCTCAAAGACCGGCTTTTCCATTCTTCTCGTAGGTCTGTATCCTTCCCGGTCCATCCGTGCTAGACAGTCGCCAATCTCTTCATGGTCACCTACTTCAAACGTTTGTTTTCTTGGTTTCACTCATATCCCTGCTTTCTCTAACCAAAATCCTCATTCAACGATCTCTCACAGTTATTTTACCATAGAGATACCCCAAACCGTTTAAAACGATGTAAACAGGGAAGGTATTAACAAACTGTTTAAAAAAGGAGATACGCGATGAGAAACATAATCCCATTCTGAATGCGAAGATTTCATTCATAAGTCGGAAATTCGAGCTCCTTTTGCGGAGATTTAGCCTTTGAATGTGGAGATCTCATTGTGAATGCGGAAATTTCAAGCTCAAGTCGGAAATTCGAGCTCCTTTTGTGGAGATTTGGCCTTTGAATGTGGAGATCTCATTGTGAATGCGGAGATTTCAAGCTCAATTCGGAGATTCGAGCTCCTTTTGTGGAGATTTGGCCTTTAAATGTGGAGATCTCATTGTGAATGTGGAGATTCAATTCACAAGTCGGAGATTCGAGCTCCTTTTGTGGAGATTTAGCCTTTGAATGTGGAGATCTCATTGT
>BAXC01000067.1 GCA_001310375.1 Bacillus sp. JCM 19041
ATAAAGGACATATCGTTCGTCCATTTCGTAATATACAGGATTATTTGATCAATGTCAAAGCTTTCTTTCAGTTCAGTTGTAACCGTCTTCTTCTTTTATATAACACCATTTAGGTTCCATCCATCTCATTTCAAATTAATTCCATCATACGAACATAGAGCTCTCCTCGATTCGCTCTCTTATGTTACGATAATGAAAAAGAATACGAGCAACATCGTTGTTATTTTCAGCAAGATTCTCTCTGTTTTTTCAATTTTTATGACGTTACTATTAGCATGAGGAGAGTGAACTGAATGATACATGAACAAGAACAGCAGCAACTTATTCACGATTTTTCTGTGACATATGGCCATGCGCCAGACCATCTCTTTTTTTCGCCAGGACGCGTGAATTTAATCGGGGAACACACTGATTATAACGGCGGTTATGTTTTTCCCGCTGCACTAACTATGGGGACTTACTTAGCCGTTAAGCAAACCGATGATCAAATGCTTCACCTTGCAAGCGCTAACTTTGATCAACAAATCACTTGTTCAATTAATGACTTATCTTATAAAAAAGAAGACAATTGGGGCAATTACCAAAGGGGGTACTCGACTTTTTTTAGCAATCAAGGGTTTGAGCTTACCGGACTTGAAATGTACTTTCTAGGCAACCTCCCTCATGGTGCTGGTCTCTCTTCTTCTGCATCAATTGAGATGGTTACAGCTTTTATGATATCGACACTTACAGGAGCTAATTGTTCAACACCGGAACTTGCCAAAGCGTGTCAACAAGTAGAAAACCATTATATTGGAGTCAATAGCGGGTTAATGGATCAGTTTGCGGTTGGGATGGGAAAACAAGATCATGCGTTATTTTTGGACACTCAATCGTTGGTCTACGAACATGTGCCTTTGCATCTAGGAAACTACTGTCTTGTTATTACCAATTCAAATAAACGTCGCGGTTGGCAGATTCCAAATACAATGAGCGACGCTCTGAATGTGAACAAGGATTGTCTGATTTGCAAGCAGCTGGGCTTCATTTAAAAACGTTAAGTGAATTATCTCTTGAAGTACTGTCTGAAAACAAAGGCTTTTTCCGATCTGAGACAATAGCGAGTCGTGTTGCCCACGTTGTTCATGAGAATGACCGGGTCAAACGGGCCGTTACTCTCTTAAAGGAAGGAGATTTAGATGGATTTGGTCAATTAATGGCGGATTCTCATCGTTCCCTAGCAACAGACTATGAGGTAACTGGCGTTGAGCTAGACGCATTGTTTGACATTCAAATCGGTGCACCAGGTTGCATTGGTACCCGCATGACCGGTGCTGGTTTCGGAGGTTGTACAATTAGCCTTGTTGATCAGCAATCAATTGCTACATTTACAGCCTTTGTCGCTTCTCGCTATAAAAAAGAAACCGGACTAGAACCAGATTTTTATGTAAGCACGGCAGGTGACGGCGTCTCTGAATTGTCGCTGACCATCGAAAGGAAGTGAGCGCTTGTATATTTATGAAGATATCGAGAAATTACTTGCTACGGCATCGATCATGAATTGTTGACGTTTGAAGATGTAGACTACGCTCGCAATCAACTACTTGATTGTCTTGGGCTTGATGCACCAAGTATTGAAAGCAGCTTACCGAAACCTACAGAGCCCCTTTCCGACATTCTTAAGTCAATGCTGGACTGGGCAGCCGAGAACGGATTGTTACGATCGAATACAATCACATACAGAGACATGTTTGACACAAAGCTGATGGATTCATTATTGCCTCGGCCAAGTACTGTCATTCAGTCTTTTTATCAGACCCTCCAGGCATATGGGCCTGAGGCAGCGACAGCTATTTTTTATCGCTTTAATCAAGATGCGAACTATATTCGTTCCGACCGAATTGCTTTAAATGAGAGTTGGTTCTCAGCCAGTACTTATGGGGAACTGGAGATAACCATCAATTTATCTAAACCAGAGATCGACCCAACTGCAATTGCCGCGGCGAAACAGGAACCTGCTTCATCCTATCCAAATGGATTGCTCGCAAAAGAAAATGTTGGATACTCCGGACGAGCGGGTCATCCCGCTAGACAAAACTTGCGTATTATTCCTGTTTCATTAGACGGCCAACAATGGTATTTTCAATTTTCACCGTATGTTTATTATCATGAACACGCGATTGTATTCTCTGGTAAACAAGTGCCTATGGCAATAACAGCCAATACTTTTTCTCGCTTGTTGGATTTTGTTAGCCAGTTTCCCCATTACTTTATTGGCTCCAATGCTGATTTGCCAATCGTTGGTGGCTCAATCTTGAATCACGACCATTATCAAGCGGGTACCCATACATTTCCAATGGCTAAAGCACCTTTAAAACATACTTTTTCTTTCAGAGAAACCCCCTCCATTACAGCTGGTATCGTTCATTGGCCAATGAGCGTCATTCGTCTGCAAGGAGCAGCTAGAAACGATATGGAACAAGTAGCAGCGAGCATCTTAACCAAATGGCGGTCGTATAGTGATGCTAGTGCCGGCATATTTGCTGAAACAAACGGAGAACAACATAATACGATTACACCTGTAGCGAGAAGAATCGGCGAGGATTATGTGCTTGATCTTGTTTTGCGCAACAATCGCACAACTGCTGAACACCCTCTTGGATTATTTCATCCCCACGCTGAAGTGCATTCCATTAAAAAAGAAAACATCGGTTTAATTGAAGTGATGGGGCTTGCAATTCTTCCAGGGCGTTTAAAAGGAGAATTAGAAGAAATCGCTGCGATCTTAACAGGTGATGATGCGGCTCCACGCTTACTTACGTCTGAAACGGTAGCTAAACATGCTGATTGGGCACTTGCATTACAGCAAACAAAAGGCGACAAGATAACCAAAGAAAATGTAAGTGACTTGCTAAAAGAACAAGTAGGAGAGATATTCAGTACCGTCTTAGAACACGCTGGTGTGTTTAAAGATACATCTGAAGGCAATGAAGGGTTTAAGCGGTTCATTTATCATTTAACTGACCGTTAAACAGTTCCTTCTTTATCTTTGTATGGTTACATTCTTAGAGCGCTCTTCGTGCGCTCTTCTTTTTAATTAGCTAGCTTTTCAGCTTAATTGTATACACTCTTAGCCTTAAAAAACTGCATGAGGATGTTCTTTTTTCAGTCTTAAGAATGCTTGTTCTGCTTTTATCTGTTGTTCAATTTCCAAATTTCCACCGTTTTGTTTCTGTTTCATTTTGGACCACACTTGACGTTCAATGACTGTATCTTCAACTGTTCGAAAGCCTTTCTCCTTCCAAGCGTTTAATGTCGCCCGTACATAACTCCACCTTGGTGCACCAGCGTCACTTGCTAGATCAATTGCTTGTTCAATCATTTCGATCCCTTCCTCAAACGTATCGTTCTCTATCCAAGACACAACTTCGTCTAAAATTCGTTTATTGACCACAGGAAAGCCAGCTTGTCGAAAATACGTTCTCATACGCGCGTTTATTGCTGCAGCAGTAATCTTTTTGTTTTTAAAGCTTTTAAGGTCTTTAAAGACTTCAGTGCTTTTAAAGTCTTTAAACCAAACCCTTTTCTCCCCCGCGTCCGCGAGGCAGTCGTCTAAATCATCATCCCATACGTTGTCTGCAGTAAGAGATACCGTTGCCTGTCCTCTCTCTTTTACATGACTCTTGCCCACAGGAGAATACATGTCCTCAGCGTATGGTACGACAACGTTTTCCTCGCAATTTTCTTTCGGCTCTGCCACACTGATTGCCTCAACAGATTCCTCACCATTTGCAGCTATTAATACATCATCAGATTCCTTAATCCTATCAACATGAGGGAATGTATAAATGACCATAGGATTACCCGGTATCGTCTGAACACATAAGAACCCTTTATCAACAAGCAGTTTTCTTGCCCGAAACAATGTGTCTCTCGTTAAACCAGTCGTTGCCTCTGCTTGGCGATTTGACCACTTAAATGATAAGCTGTTTTGGAGACAAGCCTGAAAAAAGAGTGTTTCAAATAACGTTTCTGCACTTGGCGTAAACAGATTTTGTTGTTTTCCAAAACCAAATTGTATGTACAGATCGACTAACATGGCTTTACTCGACATGAGCGTATTCCTCTTTTCTTTATTTTTTCTAAATACACTGTTATTTTTAAAAAGACTATATAACACACCTTGTTGTCATGCAAGAACAAATCACCTTCTAATTAAAAAGTGTACACCTTTCATTTTAAATACTCTTACTCCCACAATGAGTTCAACTCGAAAACTTTTTTTTAACTAGAGAAGTTCGCATCATTCCTTCTAATTCGTTCTAATTCGTTCTATTAAAAGCCATTCACTTCTATCTTTCACACTACCCTTCTATCATCCAAAACAAAAACGAATGGTAGCGGTAAGCACCACTCCATTCGTTTTCTTAATCAAGGTATTTCTGTCGGCTCTATAATACGAACATTGTTCATTAACACATCTATACGGCGCATCTGTGATCGAGCCGTTGGAGATTCCACTTGAACAAATAAAATCTCTTTATACTGATCATCTACATAAGATTGTATAAGTGCTTTTAAACCATCAAGCATATCTTGTTTTGACGCTTTTATTCCACTTCCATCAAGCAACAGCGTGTATGAAGGACAGTGGATTGACTCTGCGTGTTTCTTGTAATCTGTAGCATAAGCTGCAGCCTCATCTTCGGTTATAAAACCACTCACTACAATGCTAAAGACTTTCTTCTTTTCATCGATCTTCATGCTATACATAAATCAAATCTCCTATACCAATATACTATTAAAGTTGATAAAGCAAGGCAGAAAGTGTGTAGCCAGCTCCAAAAGAGAACCAAACAACTTTCTTTCCAGCAGTAAATTTTCCTGAATTAAGCCCTTCCTCAAATGCAAAGGCAGGTGAAGCATTGCCTGCGTAGCCATATTCTCGACTTACAAAGAGCCACTTTTCTGGCGATGATCCCATTAATTCACATGTTTTATGTACAAGCCCTTCATGAAATTGAGAACAAATAAAATAGTCAACATCAGCTTCCGTTAAACCATTACGCTCCAATAACCCGGGTAAAACTTCCATATACTTTTCTGGAATCCATCCTGCAGGGCCTACGTCCCAGCGGAGTGTTCGTTGTTTTAAGTCTGTTTCCTCTTTAAATACTTTCGAGTAACCGGCCGCAGGAAAACTCATTAATTCCCAACCATCTGTGCCAATCAACGTATCAGAATCGATGACGCCTTTTCCATCTTCCTCAATTCTTTCCATTAGGACAGCACTCGAACCGTCTGTTAAAAAACCATAGGTCACGGGGTCATCTGGATTTGAAACATGAGTTGAATTAAACGCACTTACAAGCACACAGCGCTTTAAATCTTTTCGTGATTTCATATAAGCGCTCACCATATCAAATGCTGATAATAAGCCTGTACAGTTCTGATTCAAATCCATCACAAACTTAACGCTGCCATCATTGCCCCCACCAAGTGCATGAACAACTGCAACCGCATTAGACGGTACTGTATATTCCGGTGAATCTGATACAAAAAATAAACCATCGACCTGGTTCAAGTCCCACGACGCTTTTTCAAATAGATTACGGCACGCAGCAGTCGCCATCGTCACTGTATTTTCATTGCGATAATCTTCAATATACGGATGGTTCTCTCGCCCACCTACATCAAATAATGAATCTACACTTGCACCAACAGCTGCAAAATGAGTCCTCATTTCTTCTCGAGTCTTCACAGCTTTTGGCAAATATTTAGCAATCTCTCTAATTACTACACTACTCAAGCGTGGCTCTCCTCTCTCTAGCAAATATAAATGAACAACCGTACAGTTTAGTTATCGGCGGAATTTGTCGAAGGTTAAGTGGAATGTAAAAACAAGTAGGCAATTCTACTTAAAATTCACAAAGCAGTGGAGCAAAAAAACGACATTTCACCCTCCTAAAAAACAAAAACCCACAACCTTTTTGGGGCTGTGAGTTTTGAGCTTTCCACTATTCAGGTGAACCTTTCATCTTTAAATCTTTACTTGTTTGGACCCGTTCATTGCCCATAAAAAAGGTAGCAATTAAAGCAAGCACAATTGGAATAATGGCAAGTGTAAAGACAAAGGTAATGGAGTCAGACATTGCTTCTGTAATTGTTGCGAGAACTTCAGGCGGAATTTGCGCCCGACCTTCTGGCGTAAATAATTCCTGTGGGTCCATCTCACCTGCTGGTATTTGTGCACCAGCAAACGCATCACCTATTCGATTTGTAAATGACAACGTTTGGACTGTCCCAAACACTGCAAGTCCCACGGTCATACCAAAAGAGCGTAAAAACGAGTTGGTTGAGTTAGCAGACCCTCTATATCGTTGAGGTAACTCGTTAATCGATGCCGCGGGCAATAGAGAAAATGAGAAGCCCACACCAACTCCGGCAAGAAACATATAGATTCCTAATGAAATACGCGAGATTTCAGGGCTCATTGTTGAAAGCAAAATCATCCCTGTCAAAAAACAAACAGCAGAAAAAATCATCATTGTACGAAACTTGATTCTCGTCTGAAGTAGTCCCCCAGTCATACTTCCAACCACAGAACCAAGCATCATTGGCATTAACGTCGTACCTGCACTTGATGCAGACCCGCCAAACACTGCTTGAACAAAAATCGGAATAAAGACAGCAAGAATAACAAATGTCCCACCATAAATGAAAGCAATGATCTGAGAAGTCGCGAATAAGCGCTTCTTAAACATCCAAAATGAGATGATTGGTTCCTCCGCCTTACGTTCCGCAAAGACAAACACAACAAAGGATATAAAAGCTACACCAAACAACGTCAATAACTCTGGAGAGCTCCATTTATAGGCGCCCCCTCCAAGCTCTAATGCAAACATTAAACAGACAACTGCAAGCACCAGTGTACCAGCACCAAGCCAATCAATCTTTTGCTTACGTGTTTCAAGCGTTTCTTTATAGAAGCGTGAGATAAAGAAAAGAGACACCGCTCCAATTGGCATATTAATATAAAAAATCCAATGCCAACTTAATGTTTCTGTAATGAATGCGCCCATAAGTGGACCAAACACACTGGAAAGACCAAATACCGCTCCAATTAAGCCCGTCATCTTCCCTCTTTTTTCAGGAGGGAAAATATCAAAGATAATCGTAAAAGCGATTGGCATTAATGCACCGCCACCAATACCTTGAATGACGCGGAATGCGATTAATTGATTCATTGAATCCGCCAAGCCGCAAAGCATGGAGCCAAGTAAAAAAACGACCAATCCAAATAAGAAAAATCGTTTCCGACCATACATGTCAGATAATTTACCATAGATTGGCATACCAGCATCATTGCAACCATATAAGCTGCAGTTACCCAGACAAACTGTTCGTAGTTACCTAGATCACCAACAATCGTACCCATTGCCGTTGCTACAATCGTATTATCGATTGCTGCCATAAAAATACCAAGTAATAGTCCTGCTGTAACAAATGAAGTTGAACTTGATTTCACCATATGTATTCTCCTTATGCTTGTAGCTTAAAAAACAAGCAAACCTTCTATCAGTGTACGACAAATGCAGGCGTTTTCCTACTTGAAATTTTAGTAGACTACTTAAAGATTGTCTCTCACAAAGTCGGTCCGATAACGAATCATAAAAAGAACCGCCTGGCGCTGAGCCAAACGGTTTAACTAAGTAGAACCTCTCTTAAGAAGACGCAAGTTGATCAATTGTATATCGAAGTAATACCGGTGCAATCTCTGTCGAATAAGAAATTTGTAAGCGTTCTGTCCGCTTGTGTGCATCTTTTCCAAACGGTCCAACATTGATCGTTGGAATATCAAGATTCCGAATCGCTTGCATCGGAATATGATAACTTTTCTTATAAAGAGGCATATAGCGCTCGAGAGCCCCTTCCGCTTTTTCCCCTTCTACAGAGCGGCAATAGCTGACGTCTGATAAACCTGGAAAAAACGTTTTGATCACTAAGTTTTCGCCAAATGCTTCTGTGCTTATTCGTTGTAAATCATCAGTTATTGCTAGTAACTTCGAATCTCTTTTCTCGTTTAATTGCACATGAGGGTAATACGGAGGTTGAAGCAACATAAGATAAAATGGTGCTTTATCAAGGAATAAGTCGAAATCCCTCTTGCTAAGGCAAGCGTCTGTGCAGAATAGTCGCCGCTCTCCATACTGTCTTTGAGTAATTGTGCGTACGCTTGTTCAAACGATTCTCCATATTTTTTTAGACCAAGCTCATATAATTCTGGCAATGTGTAAACAGTTGGTTCTGGTACAGCTTCTGCCATCGCTTCATTCCCAAATACAGACCGATGTTTAACAAGGCGCCCATGAATTAATCGACTTGCCTGTACACAGGCTTCTTTTACTGCTTGCATGACTTGGTCGGGACCAGAATGCAACGTCAGGACATTATAAAAAAGATAGGATTCATTGGGCGTTTGTACATCATACGTATCTTTTAAATCACGTATCCGTAAACACGTAGGTGATGGTGAAGATTCCCCATTTTCCTCATCAGAAAAAGCCTCTGACCATTCCATTTCTACCGCAAGCTGCGCCGCCATCACAGATGCGTTTATCCCTTCAAGCGGTTGACCTACATGCGTTTCTCTACCAAGACAATAAATAAATGGCAACAATTTACCTGTTGAACCAGTATACACATATTTATTCCAGTCGTTCGGATAAGCAGAAAAATTAGGTTCAGAACAAACACATGCATTAAAGCGCCAACCATGGTTGTAGAGCTTTTCTAGTTCACCAACAGCAGCAAACATCCCAAGCGACAGCTTTTCTTCATCAGGTACAGCGACAAGGCAAAGATTCGCCTTTGAGGTTGGATCTGCAGCTACATCCTCCATTACAGAAAGTTGCATCGCAAGCCCAGCCTTCATATCCATACTGCCCTCCCAAACATATAATCACCTGACTCAAGGTCTTTACGGGCATCATTATCTAGATAGCCTTCCTGTTCGGCCAATAGGCGTGACATTAATTGTTCTGGCAAAAATGCATCTTCTTTATATAACCCGAAATCATCAACACCAACAACATCGAAATGACTCAGTAGAACCGTTGCCTCTTTTCGTTCCGGCTCCTTCGTTAGCATCGCTACAATTGCTACTCTTCCTAGAGGGTCCTTTTCTAAAGGTACTTGCTTAATATGTGATGGATTTTTCTGAAAATAAGGATTGCGTTTTAAGATTGCATGAATGGTTTCCGCCATATCGATTTCTTGGGTTGTTCCTGAAATGCTTGGCTGATGAACAAGCTCTTTCGTTAAAGCTAATACACGCTCCGCATGCGGATAGCGTTTTTCATTCTGCTGCAACGTTGACATAGACAAACCCCCATTTAATCCTTTTATATCTTGTATATGCTTTATTAGGAAATTCGGATTCTCACTAGATAGTCCGAAGAGGAAGTCCAGTCGTATTGACCGTGCTTCCTCTTTATTGCTTAAGCGGCTTCAAATGCTTTTTTTGCAAGCAAAATAGCTCCTTGGATCCCAGCGTCATCCCCAAGTTCAGGGGCAACTACATATTCTTCTATATTGCCAACATCAATATAACCATTTAATTGTTTTGCTAATTCTTTATGGATGAGAGGATAAAGTTGTTGTTGCTTCATCACGCCTCCGCCTAAAACAATTTTCTTCGGTGATAGCACATATGTATAAGAAGCAATCGCTTGTGCTAAATAGAAAGCTTCCATTTCCCAGACTGCCTCATTTTCCGCTAGTTCCACTCCGGCTTGTCCCCAACGTGCTTGAACGGCAGGTCCTGCCGCAAGTCCTTCTAGCAATCTGTATGATACGGACACTTTCCCTTGTAAGTGTCTTCAGGATGACGAACAACGCGGATATGTCCCATCTCAGGGTGACTTAACCCTTCTAGAATAGAACCATTCACAATCGCACCCGCCCCGATACCAGTGCCAACTGTTATGTAGATACAACTGTCTAACCCTTTTGCGGCACCCACTGAAGACTCTGCTAAAGCAGCTCCATTTACATCTGTCGTAATGAACATCGGCACATTTAATGAACGAAACGCCTCAAGAAGAGAATAACCTTGCCATCCTTCTTTTGGTGTGCTTGCAAGTGAGCCATAGTTCGGCGATCCATCAGCCAAATCAAGCGGACCGAAGCTACCAATCCCCAAACAATCTATTTTATTTTTTTCAAAAAAAGCGACTATTTCCGGTATCGTTTCTTCCGGAAATCTCGTCGGAATTGTCATGCGGTCAATCCACTCGCTCGTTTCAGTTGTAACTGCACAAACCATCTTCGTTCCTCCGGCTTCCAAACCACCATATCGTATTTCTGTCATCTTTTCCTCTCCCTTTAATCAATTCATCTCGTTTCTGCTAGTATAGCATCTCCCTCTCCTTTCCTACAGATGAATCTATTAAACACCAAATCCAATCCCCTCTTACTTTTTGGCTCTATTTCTGGGACAATGAATGCAAAAAGAATTGATTTATTTGACAAATAAAGTCCGGCGCGCAAGAGATTTTGGTTTTATATTCGGACAATACTACCGTAGATAATACACTTTCCGACGTAGCAGGTATTATTGTTGGTCACAGGACACTGATTGCTACAAGTAGCTCTGGTAAAGCTATACGCACTGGCGTAACAGCCATTCTCCCCCAGTCAGATAACCTTTTTTATGAGAAAGTAATTGGTGCTTCTTTTGTATTAAACGGATTTGGCAAAACAACAGGTCTTATCCAACTTGATGAACTTGGTGTGATTGAAAGTCCAATTATGTTAACAAATAGGTTGTTTCGTTTTAACGAATTACGAAAAAAACAGACTGGCTTTATAGTCGCCACGCGCATAAAATAAATGATAGAAACGATCAAGTTAAATTACCAGATGGATCAATCATTATTGTGCTCGCTACCGATGCTTCACTCGGTGCTAGGCAGTTAAAGCGGCTTGCAAAAAGAGGCGCACTTGGTCTTGGTCGAACAGCTTCTTATGCCGCAAACGGGAGCGGAGATATTGTGATTGCTTTTTCGACTGCACAACGTGTTCCTCACCAAGGAGGGAGTCCAACACACTCATTCCACTTCCTACTTGATTCAGACAACCAAATGGATCATCTATTTGCTGCAAGTGCTGAAGCAGTGGAAGAAGCGATCTTAAATGCTCTTTGTACAGCTAGCGCAATGACTGGCAGGGATGGCCATTTCCGTCCTGCGTTACGTGACAATCTTTTTCCGTAAGGTCACCCTGCACAATCGCCCAGTTTTTGAATACAGTGTATGAAAGATTGGGGGAAGTCAATGTGAATAAAGACTACGCAAGAAAACCAGCAACTTATTATCAAGGAATTAATCATCAGCTATTTTCCATAATTGAACCGTCCGTTAAACAAGTGCTTGATGTTGGCTGTAGTGAGGGATTACTCGGAGCTGCAATCAAAGATGCTTATAGCGCTACTGTGCACGGGTTTGAACAATTCCCAACTGCAGTAGCAGCAGCGAGGAAGAAGCTTGATTCCGTCACTGTTGGGGATATTGAAACCGATCCACTTCCCTTTGAACAAGAGGCATTTGATGCTATTATTTTTGCGGATGTATTGGAACATATGGTTGACCCCTGGGCTGTTCTTGAGAAAGTAAAACCATACTTAACGTCACAAGGATCTGTATATGCTAGCATTCCAAACGTAGGTCATATTTCAATCATTGAAGAGCTGTTGAACGGAACATGGAATTACGTAGATGCAGGGTTACTTGATAAAACTCATTTGCGTTTCTTTACAAAAAACGGTATTAAACAACTTTTTACTGCAAGCGGTTATTCGATTGAATTAGTTGTCAACAACCAAAGTGCACACCCGCATCAACTTGAATTGATTCATCAATTGATGAACATCAGTACACAACTTGGAATCAACACGACTGATCTAAATGAACGGACACTTGCCTATCAGTATATGCTTAAAGCAAAACCTGTGAAGTGAAAATCGTAAGTTTAATGAGCGGCTCTTTTGGTCACCCTATGGCAAACAGTCGCTCATATCCCATCATTTATGGTTTAACCCTTAACGAAAACGGTTATAGAAGTTTTATCGTTAACGTAGGATTGGGGTGAAGCAATCATGGGACTTAGCAACGAGCAAAAAAGCAGGATGCTCCCGTCAAAGCATCGTGGCGATGAAAAACGTGCCGAAGAAAATGAACGATTTGAACAGCTTTTGGACAAGCTAGAAGACATGACAACGAACGGTCGCTTAAAAGACATGGCGTATCATTTTACCAACACAAAACAAGTCATTAAATCAAATCTAATCGCCGGTATAGCTCGTGGAGTTGGATTAACAATTGGTGTTGGTCTATTTATAGCACTGCTTCTTGCGATTTTAAGTTTATTTGAACCACTGCCTATCATTGGGGATTGGATTAGCCAATTAGTTGGTCACATTGAAAATTCACAGCACACAAACTAGAGGAGGAACACACAGATGGATTGGTTAGGAATTGGCGTCTTTATACTATCTATTGGATTTTTAATTGCAATCTTTTGCTTGCTCCCAACATTGCGCAATTTAGCAAAAACGTTGGATAAAACATCAAGCACGATTGCACAAGCTGAAAAAAGCATTGAAGAAATTACAGGTGAAGTGAAAGTTACCTTATATAACGCAAATGAAACATTGATGGATATTAACGGGAAAGTGGCAAAGCTTGATCCGATTTTTGATATGATCCATGATTCAGCTGAAGCTGCTCACCGTGCTTCATCAACGCTTTCAACATATGCTTTAACAAGGGTTAATGCTGCAAAACAAGAAGCAACAGTCGCGCAACCAGAGCAGATTAACGGCATACTTAAGAGCGCAGCGTTTCTGTATTACTTCCGCAAAGCGAAAAAACAACAGAAAAAAAGTCAAGAATTTAACTAAGAGCCGCTCCATGAGGTCATAGAAATTAGACCTTATGGAGTCTTTTTTTTACGTTGTTTAATCCTATTACACAACTTCAGAATTCATCCCTTATTCAACCACTAATTTTTGTGATGCATCATCACAGAGGTAATCGATAGATAATAATCCATGTACCTCTCCCTAACCGTAAAAAACCGCAATAAAGATCTTCTGACCTTCATTGCGGTTTGTTTATTTTACGGTACTTGCTGTCATGTCTGTTTAATGTAGTACTGATAACATCACATCAATCTGACTTGCAAGTGTTGCTTTTGGTACATCATATTTGCCACCGAGCACAATTCGGTCAAACTTGTCGTTATTCCGTAACAATTCAATGTGACAATCACCATTTTTTCCTTCTTGAATACTAACAACAACAGGTTGTCCGGCAGCGTTTTTTACATAAAGAAGCACACCTGTTTCCATTGGAATATAACCTTCTGTTTGCCACTTCTCTAACATGCCATCGTTCTCTGCTTGAATAGATGCGATTATTTCTTCTGCACGTTCTTCCACATCGATCCCTCCTTGATCGATCTAGTGTACCATGACAACAATTTAACTAAAAAAAGATAAGCGTTTCTTTTCTGGGTGCATCGGCTCGGCAATGATTGCTGATCGACCTTCTAATAGGTTCATCACATTCATCTTTATCGCTTCCTCATAGGAAGAATTGACCTTTTTTAAGAGCGACTCTATATTTACTAAATCAAGCTCATCTTTTGTTTGACTACTTTCATAACTTGCAACCATGTGAATCAGTCTACTTTTAATAAGAAGTTGCACACATTTCTTTGCGTGCTTCCCATGATTTCCAAGCAAACTAGCAGCTTGCATCAAGGTGTAAGCTCCATTCTTAACCATTCGATAAAGTGCTTCTGGATCTTTTTGAAATCGTTGATCTTGTTCTGGGTGAAGCAAAATTGGAATATATCCACCAAGCGCGAGCTCATATAGTTGGTTGCTTGCCTTTTCAAGAGACGCATCTTGAAGATCAATCAACACGTAAGCTGTTCCATTTAACGTTAGCGCTTTTCCATCATGTAAGTCATCAATTAAGCTTGATGACAACTTGAGCGTATGACCTGACACCAAGGAAAAATCCTTTGGAAAAGTTGATTCAGATTTATAGTCGTCCACAATCCGATGAACCGCTTCTCCCCAAGTAGCTGAATCCGTGTCATCAAAGTAAGGGGCGTAACACAAGGAATGAATGCCGTTTTCGAGTAAGAAGCTAAAGTGTTCAAGTGTCCTTGACTTTGCACGCGACACGCCTTTTGAGAATGGCAATAAGTAATTGCTAATATCAAACATATGTGCAACCCCTCTCCTCTTTTCGTTACTTATTGATTACACGAGACGAGCTAGATCTCCTTCTTATTTGAACATTCACTTAAAAGATCCTGCCCCTACATTAAAGCAGGACGAGTACGATAGCTATAAACAATACGAAAAATGCCAGCATGTATCCATTTCTCCATGACCAAAATTGCGATAAACTCCCGGGTGTAGGCATTTGGTAAGTAATACCACGCAACGGGTGCACCAACGCCTTCTGCTTCTAACCCTATCTTTCTCGCATAAAGACTCGATCGGAACAAATGAAAATGGTTTGTAACAAACACCGATTTAGCAGCTGGCGGAGTAACTAATTGTTTCGAGTAGCTAAAGTTTTCATACGTATTTTCTGCTACATCTTCGACGACAATTTGTTGTGGGGGAATGTCTTGTTCAATTAGATAAGATCGCATTGCGGCAGCTTCCGAAATCAGCTCATCCTCTCCTTGTCCACCAGTTACAATGAGTTTCGGTGGGGGTGAAACTTTCTTTTGCATATGATAAAAATAACAAGCGCGATCAAGCCGATTGGCCAAAAGGGTGGCACTGTCTTCCCATCTTTCAACCCTGCTCCAAGAATAATAATGTAATCCTTGTTATACGAAGGCCGATTTAAATTGTAAAGCCAAGAAGAAACGAGAAAGCTAATAAATAAAAAACCATAAAAACCTGCATAAATCGTTGCTGCCATCCATAGAGGCTCAAATGTAAAAAGAGTAACCCCAAGGAAAATCAAAAAAACGAGCACGCCGGTCCCTAAAAATAGGGAAAGTAGATTTGGCAGTTTCCGCCCTTCTTTTTTCAATAAGGTCCTCGCATTTTGAAATAAATAAACAACGGCTGCAAGCAAGAAAATTGGCGTAAATGCCCAATCAATAACAAATTAAAAAGAACAATTTGGTCAAGCCTGTTCATCGGTCCTTCCGTTAGTGTTGCTCCTAAACCAAGCAATATGAATACTACACTTGATGTCAATAGGACGCCATTCGTAATCCGACGTTTATCTGACAAGAAACGTATGATAAATGCAATGAAAGAAACAACGCCCAAAATCAATAATTCATCATGTCGCTCTCCTTTAGCATTACTCATACTCTTATTCCTTTTTTTATTTGGGCGTAAACCTCGAGGCAGTGCACTTGGACCATTAGACATGCTATTCTAACAGTATTGCTCATCAAGGGGGGTTCATCATGTACCATATTTACATCGTGGAGGATGATCAGCAAATTAGCCGCATTATGGCCGATCACCTGAAACGTTATGGCTATCACGTCACTCAAGCAACAGACTTTCAAGCGATTAAGCAAGAGTTTGTTGCGTTAACACCTGATCTTGTTTTGCTGGATATTAATTTGCCTTTGTATGACGGCTTTTATTGGTGCAGACAAATCCGGACGTTATCAAATGCACCTGTCCTGTTTATATCAGCAAGGACTGATGAAATGAACCAAGTCATGGCCATTGAAAACGGTGGAGATGATTACTTAACAAAACCATTTCATTTAGAAGTCATGCTTGCCAAAGTAAAAAGTGCTCTAAGGCGCGCTTATGGAGAGTACGCCAACAAACGTGATGAACAACTAACAACAAGAGAGTTAAATCATTTATACATTTATCCTGATCGAAATGAGCTGAGTTATTTTGATCAACCGATCGAATTAACAAAGAAAGAGTTTCGTCTCTTTCAACGACTTGCCGATTCCCCCGAAGCAATTGTAAGCAGGGATGAATTGCTTGAAGCGTTATGGGATGAAGTTGATTTTGTTGATGACAATACTCTTTCTGTCAATGTGACTAGGCTACGGAAGCGACTCGAAGAAATAGGCATATACGATTCCATCCAAACCGTTCGCGGACAAGGTTATCGCTTATCAGTCAATTGGTCAGGAGAAAAGCGATGATCGGTTCTTTCTTAAAGGATCGTCTATCCGTGGCTCTTCTCTTTTTCATTCATACGGCATTTATTGTTCTAACGGTCAGCCTCTACTTTCGTATTGAGAACGGCGAATTCGATCTTAGCACATCGATTTATTTGTTCCTGCTCTCTGCGTTCTTTTTTACCGTTTGGCTAGCGATCGATTACCTCCGTAATCGTCCTTATTTAAAAAAACTCTACCATCATGCCAATGAACGCAGTCCGACTCTTGATTCAAGTTTAGAGTTGAGTGCAACAACTCCTCCTTCTATGGAAGCACGTGCATTCCTTACTCTTTATTTGCAATCCCAAGAGAATGCGCGTAGTGAAATCGAAAGACTCGAACAAGCTAAAGCTCAGCACCAATTGTTTATTAACCAGTGGGTTCATCATATGAAAACACCCGTATCCGTCATTTCACTCCTTGTCGAAGAGGGCAAACAATCTTCTGCCCATACGGAATTATTAAACGATATCGCTCACGAAAATGATCGTTTGCGTCATGGACTTGAGCTTATGCTTCATACAGCTAGACTTGATCATTTTTCATTTGATTTAAAAGCAGAAACCGTTGATCTTGCGTCTCTCACTAGAGAGATCATTAACTTTGAGAAGCGCCAATTTATTCGGAGAGGCATTTACCCAGAGGTTCAAGTAGAGGGCCAAGCGATTGTGACAAGTGACGCCAAATGGTTGCGTGTCATCCTTGAGCAACTCGTGCATAACGCACTAAAATATTCACCACAAAAGCAGCAAGCACGAATTGTTTTTTCGTTCAAAAAGAACGGCAAGCATTTGCAGGTAAGTATCTCTGACTCTGGTATCGGTATTCCAGCTAGTGATCTCCCTCGAATATTTGACCCTTTCTTCACTGGAGAAAACGGTCGTACTTACCAAGAATCTACAGGGATGGGACTGTATCTAGCCAGAACGATTGCAAGTGCACTCGGCCATAAACTTTATGTTGAGTCGATCGTAGGTAAAGGAACAACCGCTACACTTCTTTTCTCATCAACAACACTACATGAGCATACATGACAAAATTGTAAGCTTCGAAGCGTCATTTGAAAGCAAGTTCGATGGTTCTATATTCAGGCTTTTTCTATACTGAAGACAATCAAGAACAGGAGGAATACACAATGACTATTTTAGAAGTTACAAACGTAACAAAAACCTATTATCCCAAAAAAGACGGTCTTGCATATAAAGCATTGCTTCCCTTCTCTCTTCAGGTAGATAAAGGTGAATTTGTTGGTGTTATGGGACCATCAGGGAGCGGGAAAACAACGCTCTTGAATATGCTAGCTACAATCGATGCACCAACTTCAGGCGAGATCATGATAAACGGGACAAACCCTGCTAAGCTAAATGACAACAAGCTTGCATTGTTCCGCCGCAAAGAACTTGGTTTTGTCTTTCAAGATTTCAATTTACTCGACACACTTTCAGTGAGAGAGAACATCCTGCTTCCCCTCGCGCTCGACAAAGTGTCCTATAAAGAAATGAATAAGCGACTTGAAGAAGTTGCCGAGCTACTAGGCATTACACCAATTCTTGATAAACGTACATCCGAAATTTCTGGAGGACAACAGCAAAGAACAGCGTGCGCGCGGGCATTTATCCACCAGCCAGCAATGATTCTGGCCGATGAACCAACAGGGAACCTCGATTCCAAATCTGCAAGGCAAGTGCTCGACACATTAACGGCAATGAATACTGAACAAGATGCAACAATCTTAATGGTGACACATGACCCAACGGCAGCAAGCTATTGTGATCGCATCGTTTTTATTAAAGACGGGACATTTTTCTCAGAGATTCGAGCGAACGAGCGGCAGCAAACATTTTATCAGAATATCCTTGATACACTGAGCGTTTTAGGGGGAGACTTCCATGAATCTGCGCATCCTCGCTCGTAAAAATGTCACAGGCAATGCTCAGCGCTATGCTGCCTATTTTTTAAGCTGTGTGTTTACCGTCATGATCTGTTTTATTTATGCGCAGTTTATTTTCCACCCGGAGGTGCGAGACGGAGAACTTCATAATGCGATTCGAAACGGTATGGTCGCCGCACAGTTCATCATTGTTTTATTTGCTATATTTTTTATCAGCTATTCCAATTCCGTGTTCTTACAAGCCCGCTCAAAAGAATTTGGTCTACTGACACTGTTTGGTATGAACAAACGCCAAATCCGATCACTTGTTTATTATGAACAAACGATTATTTCATTAATTGCGATTATCTGCGGTCTTTTACTTGGGACACTTTTCTCGAAACTGTTTCTGATGTTTATGTCTTCGCTATTAACAGTGGACACTGCAATTGAATTCCAGATTGTTCCTGTTGCTTACCTTGTAACAGGTGGCGGTTTTCTCTTATTGTTCCAGCTTCTTTCTCTCGTCTCTTTCTGGAAATTACGGAAGCAAAAAGTAATTGATTTGCTTAAAGAAGCAAACAAACCTAAAGAAATGCCAAAAACATCAATTTGGTTAACACTGCTAGCAGTAATCTGTTTAGGAGCAGGTTATATAATTGCAGTAATGACGAATATGATGCTTGTTGCCCTGACAATGCTACCTGTAACCGGATTGGTTGTTCTTGGGACCTACTTTTTCTTCACTCAAGGAACCGTAGCGCTTTATAAAGCTATATGCAAATAAAAAGAGCCTTTATTCGGGTATTACGCTCATTAATCGAACAAACACACTTTTCCGCTTGAAAGATTATGCACGCATGTTGTTTATTACTTCCGTTATTAGTGCAGTTGTATTAACAGCCTCTGGTACAGTTTATATGTTTTTTAATGCCGTCATTTATGATGCGTGGCAAGCATGCCTTATACGTATTCATGGGTAGAGGATGACCCTGATGAACAAACGGTTGTTGATCCTGAGGCAATTGATAGTCTCTTACTAGAATACGATGCCGATGTGCTGTTTAAGTTGGATGAAGTTCTGATCCCCGCATCCTTAGAATCAGACTTAGAGATGGGATATGGGTTTCGAAGTTACATGATGCCAGAGTCTGCTTTTAACGAGTACAGCGCACAATTGGACCTAGATCCCGTATCTCTCGCAAATGATGAGATCGCGTTAATTAATAACGATACGAACCAATTCTTTTCGACCGCAGACATTAAGGATGGCTTAGAGGAAGGTCCTGTCACGGTCGTGTTAGGAGAAGAAGAAGCTTCTTACAATGCAGTCAGTGTACAAGAAGGCGTAGTAACTGAAGGTTTCCGAACAATCGTCCTTTCAGACGATGCTTTTTCTGAAGCAATAGCTACCGATGCAGCTGAACCAATTCGTCTAATCGGCTATGAACTAGACAATTGGCAAAACGAAAGAGAGCTTTCCGAAGCAATTGATGAAGCGGCTGGCATGAGTTACATGAACAACAAACCATTGCAATATATGATGTTGATGCAAATGTATTCTCTTGTCTTATTTATTGGTCTATTCGTCAGTTTTATCTTTTTCATCGTCCAAGGTAGTATGCTCTACCTCAAACTATTCACTGACATGGCAGACACAAAAAAGCAGTTATTTGCATTAAACCGTATTGGCTTAACGAAAAAAGAACAACGCCGTATTTTAGACGGGCAAATGCGCTTTCTCTTCTTTGTACCTGTTATCGTTGGAAGCATCCACGCAACCTTTGCCTACATCATGCTTAGCAATGTGCTGCAAACGAATTTAGTTATGAATGCAATCCTTGTTATTTCTATTTACGTGGTCTTGCAAACCATCTACTATCTTGTAACAAGACTGCTCTACTTCCGAGCAGTAATGAAATAGGATTAAATGAAAACAAGCGTATGTCCTCTTGGAACTACGCTTGTTTTGTTCTTAATCTGCTGTTTTCCTTCCTCTTGTCTAACACTCTTTTTCCCCTAGACTCTTTTCCTTCCATTTTAAAACACTTGTTCACAGCGAATCGAATAAGCTTGTGATAAACTTAAATGACTACATTGTGAGTGAGGATTGAAATGAGAGGAATCGATTTAGCTGGTGTGGAAATGAATGCCCTTTCATTGATCAACCTTCCCTTTATTCATAACAACAAAGAAGCCGCTTTACCAAGTGACTAAATAGAAAGGAGACTCATTCATGCATGAAACAGAAAAACATTACGGCCTGAACATTCGCTACACAGATAAACTGACAGACCGAGTTGAACTCCTACACAATGAATCTGAACAATACATTATGAAAAGAAAACCAAACGCTGTTAAAGCCGAAAGAGAAGCACAACTGCTCTTCTTCTTACAATCAAGGAAATTATCTGTTCCTACTCCGATACCAACAGTGCACAATTCCTATGGTTTTTATAACAATGACGCCTATTATGCACTTTATGAATATATGGACGGTACCCCGCTTTCTGCAACCGAGTACCTGCAACAACCTGATAAAATACAGACAGTTGCTTTCATGCTTGCAGATTTACATGACATTCTGCTAGACCTACCTTTTAGTGAGCATTTTTCTGAACGAAATATTGTCCGTACTCTTTTTAGTAATGTTGTTCCTTTCTTGAAAACACAAGGCACATGTCCTGACATTGTCAAAATCCTTCTAGAAATTGAACAGGAAATGCGCACACTATTACTCCAAATCCCTCTTCAAGTCATCCATCGAGATCCTCATCCTACTAATATCCTTTTTAAAGATAAGCAATTAGTAGCCATGCTTGATTTCGAAATTGCTGAACAAAGTATGCGTCTCTTTGACCTCTGCTATTTCTCAACAAGTCTATTAAATGAGGTATTTTCCGACCCTTCAAAATTAGAAAGCTGGCTTAAATCAGTTAAATCATTTTTTACAGCTTATCATCGCAAACAGAAGCTCTCTCGTGATGAACGTAGGGCGACTTGGTATATGATGCTTGGAATTGAAGCCATTTTTATCGCCTTTTTCAGTCATGACGAAAATTTACGAGAAAAAACCGCGCCATGTTTTTATGGATTTATGAGCAAAGAACAGAGATTGATCGCTTTCTCTATTTAAGAGGATAAGTATTTGATATAGTTTATTCGAATCGAATGCTAAAAAAGGCCGCTGCTTACGCAACGACCTTTGGCAATCAATCTTCAATATGCTGTTCACCATGTTCCTCATCATGAAGATCCGTACTCTCAAACGGATTACTCCCGGTAATAAAACCGTAAGACGTGATAACAATGGTCAAATAGCTACTCCGACGAACAGCCAACGCTTGATTGTCATGCGGTATCGCCCCCTTTTTGTGCCAACTTCACCCGCTGTAAACGCAATGCGTTGAGTACCACGGAAACCGAGCTAAAGGCCATTGCAGCACCTGCTACCCAAGGTGCCAAAAGACCAGCAGCTGCAATTGGAATTGCTGCTGTATTGTACACAAAGGCAAAAAACAAGTTTTGTTTAATGTTACGCATCGTTTTCGCACTTATCATAAAGGCGTCAGCGACACTCATCAAATCCCCCCGCATGAGCGTCACATCAGCAGCTTCAATAGCGATATCTGTTCCAGTTCCAATCGCCATCCCAACATCAGCAACGGCAAGCGCTGGTGCATCATTGATGCCATCACCAACCATCGCAACCTTTTTTCCTTCTTTTTGCAAGCGGCAATCTCATCACTTTTCTGTTCTGGTAAAACCTCTGCAATTACTTGATCAATACCTACTTCATTGGCTATAGCAGCTGCCGTCAATTTGTTGTCGCCTGTAAGCATGATCACCTCGAGACCAAGTTCATGCATGCGCGTTACAGCTTCTTTCGATGTTTCCTTAACCGTATCCGCTACAGCTATGACACCAGCTAACTCGTCATCGAGACTAATCAACATCGCTGTTTTCCCTTGTGATTCAAGTTCGTGCATCGTTTCTTCAGCTTCTTGCCATACAATATAATTCGACTCCATCAACTTACGTGTGCCAACAAATACATTCGTTCCATCAATTGTTGCTTGAATCCCATATCCAGAAATGGCTTCAAAATGATCAATCTGAAGCCATTGAATGTCTCTTTTTCTCGCCCCTTGAACAATTGCTTGCGCCAATGGATGTTCGGATGTATGTTCAGCCGAAGATGCATACGCAAGTAACTCTCTATCTTCCATTCCGTTTAAAACAATTAAATCGGTTAATTCTGGTTCGCCTTTCGTCACCGTTCCTGTTTTATCAAGCACGACAGTTGTGACGGAGCGTGTGTTTTCTAGATGTTCTCCACCTTTAAATAATAAGCCGTACTCTGCCGCTCTACCAGACCCAGCCATAATGGATGTTGGTGTCGCAAGGCCTAGAGCACATGGACATGCAATAACTAAGATTGTAATGAGCGGAACGATGCTCGCTCGAAAGTTCCCTGGATCAATAATAAAATACCAAACAAGAAAAGAAGCAACTGCAATCGCAACGACAATTGGTACAAAAATGCCCGACACACGGTCAGCGACTCGTTGGATATCTGCTTTTGACCCTTGTGCATCTTCAACAATTTTTACAATTTGGGCAAGCGCTGTATCTTTGCCTACTTTGGTTGCAATCATATGAAGCGACCCTTGCTTATTAATCGTTGCACCAATAAGAGAATCATTTTCCTTCTTAGTAACTGGTAATGCTTCTCCAGTAATCATCGCTTCATCAACGGACGATGATCCGCTTTTTACATACCCATCAACAGGAATTTTTTCACCTGGGCGGATCACAATTTCCATACCTTCCGTGACTTCATCAATCGGAAGTTCTTTTTCAATGCCATCTTGAATCACTCTTGCTGTTTTTGCTTGTAAGCCCATTAGCTTTTTGATTGCTTGGCTTGTTTTGCCTTTTGCTCGTGCTTCAAACCATTTTCCAAGAAGAATCAATGTAATAATGACCGCTGCTGCTTCGAAATACAGTTCAGGCATACCAACTTGCCCGTTTTGGAACCACTCCCACCCAAGAAAAATGCTATAGAAATAAGCAACAGTTGTGCCGAGTGCAATTAATACATCCATATTGGCGCTCTTATTCGCGAGCGCCTTGTAAGCACCTCGATAAAACTGGGCACCAACAATAAATTGTACCGGTGTCGCGAGAGCTAACTGAACCCATGGATTCATAAACATATCCGGGATATAAATAAAGGATGAGAATTGAAAGTGAGTAACCATCGTCCAAAGCAATGGCAATGTTAAAATAGCTGAAAACAAGAACAAACCAAACTGTTTATCGCTTTGTTCTTCTTTGGCATCTTCGCTCGTTCCACTTTCCGAAAGTTCGTACCCTAACTTACTAATCACTCGCTTCATTTCAGCCTGATTTGTTTCAGCTTCATTGTAATTCACAGTAGCTCGTTCTATAGCAAGGTTAACGGTAGCTTTGGAAACACCCGGCATTTTGTTCAATCGCTTTTCGACTCGCGTTGAACAAGCCGCACACGTCATCCCACTAACATCAAATACCACTTCCTCATGACGAACCCATAGCCTAGCTTAGCAATTCTTGCCTCGATCTCTTCTAGGTTTGTTGCTTCATCATCGTATCTAACGGATGCTTTTTCAATTGCTAAATTAACATTCGCATCCGATACACCATCTATTTTTGATAACCCTTTTTCAACCCTAGTGGCGCACGCTGCACAGGTCATGCCAGTTATCGACATCGATGCTTTTTGTTCGCTCAACTGCTTCACCTTCTCCACTTAGTTGTCTTGTTGCTCTAATTTACTTTATGTATACACTTTAACATACCCCTATAGGGTATATCAAGTTTTTGTTTTTTCCCTTTTCTAGTTTAGACCGATTATCAGCAAATAACTCTTTACAAAATAAAAAGCAGCCGCTAAAAGGCTACTTGTTATTCCCCGTATACACTTCGCTAGTTGCTGATATTTCACTATAAGAATTAAATAGTGATGAATTGAATTAGGAAAATTCGAGAGGACTTAAAGAAAAACGAGAGCCCCTGCAATTGGTTCCTATGTAATGAAAATTAGTTGATTACAGTTGGAGGATAAAGCACTCTCCAACTCTAATTAACCTCAGAATTCAGCCACAGAGCTCTGGATTCTGCCGCGAAGCTCAAGATTTCAGCACGGCGCTCAGGATTTCAGCGCGGAGCTCAGAATTCAGTCGGCAGAGCTCTGGATTCTGCGCGAAGCTCAGGATTTCAGCACGGAGCTCAGGATTT
>BAXC01000068.1 GCA_001310375.1 Bacillus sp. JCM 19041
ATGATTCATTTGTACACGGATGGTGCAAGTGCTGGTGATCCAGGGGTTTCAGGTGCAGGGATTGTTATTGTTCAGAACAACGGTCATGCTACTGAGCATCGTTATCATTTAGGCGAGATGACGAACCATGAAGCAGAGTTTGCTGCTTTGAACATTGCGCTTTCCCTTTGTTTGGATAAAGAGTTTAAACATGTTTCTGTTCGCACAGATTCTAAACTGGTTAGTGACAGCGTCGACAAGCGCTATGTCAAAAATAAATCGTTTGCTAATCATTTAACCGAGATTTTGAAAAAAGCAGATGCATTTGACCTTTTTTTATAAAGTGGATTCCGAGTAAACAAAATAAAAAAGCAGATGAACTTGCCAGGTTGGCCATTCGAGAGCCAAAACGAATCTACTAGCAAGCATTGCGAAAGTTTACATTGTGCGGTATAATACAAAAGTCGCTTATGAAAACACATGCCACAAGGTAGCCGCTGCGCGATGAGCGTAGAGGAAAGTCCATGCTCGCACCAGCTGAGATGCTGGTAGTGTCCGTGCCTAGCCAATTCATAAGCTAGGGCAGCTAATGTTTAGTTGACGGCAGGAGGAGTGCCTACGTTTTTTTTGAAAAATATGGTACACACTCCTTGAAAGTGCCACAGTGACGAAGTCTACCTGGAAACGGGTAGAGTGGAACGAGGTAAACCCCACGAGCGAGAAACCCAAACAATGGTAGGGGCATTTTTTAGTCTGGAACTGAACAGAACTAAAAGAACGATTATGTTCGTAGATAGATGGTTACCACTGGAGTACGAGGTTCATCACCGTTAGCAGTACAAAAGTACAGAACATGGCTTATTGATGGCGTGCAGATGAATTTATAAGCGAGTTAAAACCCTTGTAAAGGGTTTTTTTATTTGGTTTCTGGTACACTAAAGTAAATGAATTATAGGAGGATTGTTTTAAATGAATCAAGCAAAAGTGATGTATATAATTGGTACGCTTTTATTTGTATTAAATGTAATTGGATTTGCCATACAAGGCAGTTTAATTGGTGCAGGAGGATTATTTCTTCTTGTTATGTTTGCTTTTTATATGGGTGTTGTATTTTTGTACCATCGATCAGAGTCATCAAAACGGATAGCGACATTATCTATACTTGGATTTGGCGTAGTGGCTGTTATTGGTGCCATTACTGCATATGCGCAAGGCGGCTATTTGCTGCATTAAATGGTTGGAACCAAAGGGAGTTGGACTTATGGATAAAGTAACACTTATTGCAACAACGACAATGGGTCTTGAAGCTATTTGTGCGAGAGAAATAAAAGATCTTGGATATACAGATGTAACCGTAGAGAATGGGCGTGTGCTTTTTGAAGCTGAACTAAGTGCCATTCCACGAGCGAACCTTTGGCTAAGAACAGCCGATCGGATCAAAGTTCGAGTGGGGGAATTTAAAGCATTTAGCTTTGATGAGCTTTTTGAAAAAACAAAGGCTCTTCCGTGGGCAGACTTACTTCCTCCTGATGCAGAGTTCCCGGTCATTGGACGTTCAGTAAAGTCAAAGCTTTTCAGTGTATCGGATTGCCAAGCAATTGTAAAAAAAGCAGTCGTTGAAAGCATGAAAAAGAAATATAAACGAGAGTGGTTTGATGAAGACGGGCCATTTTATCGAATAGAGATTGCTTTGCTAAAAGACGTTGCAACATTAACGATTGATGCAAGCGGACAAGGTTTACATAAACGTGGGTATCGGGCACTTCATAATCAAGCTCCGTTAAAAGAAACGCTTGCTGCGGCGATGATTCAATTAACAACATGGAATAAAGACCGACCATTTGCAGACCCTTTTTGCGGTTCAGGAACTCTTGCTATTGAAGCTGCTATGATTGGTCAAAACATTGCACCTGGATTTAATCGTGACTTCGTATCCGAAGATTGGAACTGGATAGCGATGAGCGCTGGAATAAAGCTAGGCAGGAAGTTGAAGATTTAGCGAACTATGATCAGAAATTAGATATTACGGGCTCTGATATCGACCATCGATCGATTGAACTGGCAAAAGGAAATGCGATGGAAGCAGGGTTTGGGGATTTGATTTCCTTTAAACAGATGCAAATTAGTGATTTTCGCCATAAAGGTTCTTATGGTATTGTTGTTGCGAATCCTCCATATGGAGAACGTTTAGGTGAACGGGATGAAGTAGAGCAAATGTATAAAGACATGGGGCGTGTGATGGCGTTACATGATACGTGGTCTGTTTATTTGCTTACTTCTCACGAAGGGTTTGAAAAACTGTACGGTAAACAAGCAAATAAAAAACGAAAACTGTATAACGGAAACATTAAAACCGACTATTATCAGTTCTTTGGACCAAGACCACCAAGGAAAGAGGATGGACCAACGGTTTAATGTTGTGTTTGTTCTTCGAGTTAGGTAGTCTGATTATTCATCGATCATTAAGGCACACCCCATTATCATTGAAAAGACAATGGAGGTGTGTCTTTTGTGATGCAAAAATCTGCAATAACAAGAAGACAGCTCACGCAGGTTTAATAATACAATTATGAATAGAAGTCTGTGCCAAGAGTGTTGTCGTTTAACTAGGCATAAATTGTTGTGGAAGATATTTTTTTCATTTATAATAAACACTACTAAAACTTTGTCATTTTAAGAGAGAGGGGTGTTCAACCATGAAGAAGAAATCACTTGCGTTTTTAGCTTTAGGATATGGATACTCCACTGCTGTTTTTTTCTAGAAAAGCTACCAAGGGCAGAAGTGTGTCTATTAATAGGCTGTCTAGAAAAAACTGCAGTAAATCTAAAAATGACGAGGTAAACAAAATGGAAAACGGAAAAATTACAAGGAAAAACCCATCATCTGTACCAGCGCCAGTTGGTAACTACACTCATATTACGAAAATTCCAAGGAATTCAGAGTTATATGTAACATCTGGTCAAGTTGGTGTAGGACAAAATGGAGAATTTCCAGAACAATTTAATGAGCAAGTAAAGAATACATTCACTAATATTAAAGCTGTACTAAACTCTGAAGAATTAGGTAGCGAAAATATTGTAAAAGTGAACGTTTGGGCTACTGAGCAAATTGATTGGGACTTCTTTTATTTAGAGTGGGGAAAGTTGTTTAGTAAAGATTACCCAGCTATGACTATTGGGTATATTTCAGAATTAGGTTTACCGGAGATAAAAATCGAAATAGAAATTTGGTCTGCTAAAGTATAATTAATTAACACACTTTATTAAAATCATGGGGCGTCAGAATAAGAGTTTCCATGGTTTTTTTATGTTGTGTGACGGTTAATCAGTTCTTTGGGCAAGACGCCAAGAATCGAATAAGTGATTTGTGAAACACATGCTCATATAATGAGAAGGGAAACGGTTTCATTAAGGGTTGTGTTTTTTTTGTTTATTTTGAATTTTGAAGGAGGGACTTTTTTTGCCAATATACTCTAAATCGATTCGTACTGGAAAGCGTGCAGCTTCATATCAAATGATGTATAAAGAACGTCATTATTATAGTGGAGTGGCGATTACCTTATTTAGTCTGGCGATTATTCAAGTAATACTAGGGTTTATCTGTGCTTTTATGGTCGCCCAACTCAATGAAACAGGATATTCGTGGTATTATTTTATCCTCACATTAAACGGCTCATTTGTCATAGGTGGTATTCTTTGGGGGATAGCAGAAATAGTGGAGAATACAATACCAGATTGGAAACGGAAGCAGCTGTATGAGGTCAGCAAAAAGAAATCGGTTGAACAGGCGCGAATTCTGGAGAATGATGAGTCGAATGACAAATGACCCAAGTATATTTATACTTGGGTTTTTCTGTTTTTGTACAAGTGATTAGCTTCAATATAATAATTTCATTCACCATAATTAATTTAGAAAAAGAACATAAACAAAACCCAAACGAGATACACTACAGCAAAAGGAGTGTATCTTCATGATTGATGGATCTTGGGTAATCATACAGCGTGGTACAAAAAAAATACTTGGTTGGATCGAAAAAAACAAATCCTTTTCATGTAAGGATAAGTCATTCCAAACATATTATTTTTATTCTTTAAACCCAGAACGATCACAGGAACCCATTTTAATTTATCGAAAGGACGTCACATTGGCTCCTGTTAAGTTAACGGATGAGGATTATCATAGCATGCAGTTGTTAGCACTTGAACTTGGAGATGCAAACTGGTTTATTGAACTTGGAGAACAAAGAAGAGAGATAACTTTTTAGCACTTTTTTCCTCATTTTAAAATATCCCCGTGACAAATATACCGTTTTACGTAATGATAGAAGGTAGACCAGTCAGGAAGGGGAACTAACATCTATGTATTCAATTGGTTTAGATATAGGAACGACAAGCACAAAAGCAGTTCTGTTTTCTAATGATAACAAACAAGTTGATGATTATGAGGTGACATATCCATTAATAAAAGAGAAGCCAGATTATGCCGAACAAGAACCAGAGGTTATAGTAGCTGCTTGTTCAAAAACAATAAGAGAGTTAATAAATCAAGCATCTATAAATAGAGAAGATGTACGCCTAGTGGGGATTTCATCAGCAATGCATTCCTTAATGGTCGTTGATAAAAATAACAATCCATTAACACCTCTAATTACGTGGGCAGATAATCGTTGTGCAGCATTTATAAAAGAATTAAAAGTCTCCTCACTAGGAGAACGTTTTTATGAGAAAACAGGAACGCCAATTCATCCAATGTCATGGATTGGAAAAATACAATGGCTAAGAACTGAGCGTCCACAAATATTTAAACAAGCGTTTAAATTCATATCAATAAAAGAGTACTTATGCAAACGTTTGTTCGGAGAATACGTTGTTGATCAATCATTAGCCAGTGGAACAGGTTTGTATCACTTAAAAGACCAAAAATGGGACAAAGAAATCTTGGAATTTATAGGAATTGGCGTTAATCAATTATCTAAAATCGTCCCAACTACATATGAGCTATCTTCATTAACACCCAAAGGTCAAATGGATTTATCACTTACGGAAAAATGCCGGTTTATTATCGGTGCAAGTGATGGTGTTTTAGCAAATGTAGGAGCAAATGCAATAGAACCAGGAACAATTGCAGTGACAATTGGTACGAGTGGTGCAGTGCGAACAATAGCAAATAAACCAACAACAGATCAACATATGCGAACGTTTTGTTATGTACTGACTGAAGATAGCTGGATTGCAGGAGGAGCCACGAATAACGGAGGACTCGCTTTGCAGTGGTATTTGGCCGAATTTGCAAAGGAATTAAAGGACATTAAAGGAGGGCAAACCGCTACTGAACAAATTATACAAGAAGCTATGAATGTACCTGCAGGTTCACAAGGTCTATTGTTTCTGCCTTTTTTAAATGGTGAACGAGCACCTTACTGGAATCCTGATGCAAGAGGATCCTTTCTAGGTGTATCTATGATTCACAAACGGGCGCATTTCGCTAGAGCGGTTATGGAAGGTGTAATATATAGTGTTTATTCAATCGTTAAAGGATTGCAAGAATCAATAGGCGATCTAGAAATCATTCAAGCTTCAGGAGGGTTTGCGCGTTCTGACAAATGGGTGCAGATGCTTGCAGATATAACTGGAAAAGAGATCCACCTACCTGAAACTTACCACGCATCTGCATTAGGAGCCGTATTACTTGCTAAGCACGCAATTGGTGAGAATGATTTGTTCTCTGCTTCAAAACAAACTAATAATAAGGTATTTACGCCAAATGAGGGTAACCATATCCGATACCAAGAAATGTACAATCTCTATGAAAGAATCTATCAAAAATTAGAAGATGAATTTCCAGTATTTGTCGAATTACAAAGTAAGTAGACCATAATATTATTATGTAAACTATAAGTATAAATCCTCCATCTTTTGTTTATTCTAATAAAAAAGGGGGGATTGAAATGAACAATTATCCTAAAGATGATTATGGTTACAGTGACCTAAAACAAATTGAGCTAGCGATACAAGCTGCTCAACATATGGTGGGTCAAGCAACCCGTAGTATGGATGAAGAACAAATTAAAGCGGCTAATGATGCCTTGCAACAGGCAGAAGTACAGTTCAAAAGTGCTTTAGCACACCAAAACAATATTGATGAGGCATTTTTTGCTCATTCATCCGCTTTACTTGATCAAGCTTCACACCAGTTAAATGAAGCAGAGGATGATCTCCAATAAAACAGCCGGCTATTTTTAAGTCGGCTGTTTTTTGATGGTTTAATAAACGGTTTAGTCGTGTAACGATAAATGACATCCGCAATAATCAGGCCACTAGCTAATCCAACCGCACTATATGCGACATCAAGCAAAACAAAAGCGGATTCACGGTATTCTCTTATAAGCAATTGATAAAAAGCTTCATAAAATGTAATTCCAGGGACTACTGGTACAATGCCAGGAATGTAGTAGACTGTAAAAGGGACTTTTTGAATACGAGCTGCTATAAATCCTACAAAAGCAAGCAATAAAGAGCACACAAGGCTTGACCTGAAAATACCTACTCCGTTTTCTTGGAGTAAAATAAAGCCGAGCCAGCCAATCATTCCAACAAACCCTCCAGTAAGAATGGATCTTTTGGGCACATTACAAATAACGGCAAATGAAATTGACGCCATAAAACTAAAAATAGTATGAGTTAGCAAAAATGACAGCATAGATGTCTCCTATATAATGAAAAGATAATAGACAGTTGTTATCCCCGCGCCGAGTGAGGCGGCAATAAGAATCCCTTCAAGCGCACGGATGCTCCCTGAAATGTAATGCTTTGCAAGTAAGTCACGAATCGCATTTGTAATTGCTATACCAGGAACAAGAGGTACGACTGCACCGATCATAATTAAATGCAAGTTCTCTCCAATTAATAATGAAAGCGCAAATCCACTTAATCCCCCTACGAATGTTCCGATATATTCACTTAAAAAAGGAACTTGAACAAAATTCCATAATAATAAGTAGAACAATATAAGAAACAAGGCCAGCGAGCATTGCTGCTGGAAGGTCAATGAATGCGCCCCCTAAAATGAGCATAATGCTTCCACTCAATGTAGAGGTGCACAGAAGTTTTAAATATAGGGGGATAGACATTTCTTCTTTTTCTAATGCTTCTAAGGCAAGGGTTACTTCTTGCCAACTTATTTTTCCTTCGGCATAAGAACGGGAGATTTGGTTAACTTTAGAGACTTTATCTAAATTATGATCGCGATGGTCAATTCGAACAAAGCTGGTTTGGCCAGAATCAATTTTGGCGAAAATGCCATTTACGGTCACATATGTATAGGTTTGTTGTGAACGAGGTGTACCGGCCGCTTTCGTAATGAGCCGTTCCATTGTATCTTCTACTCGTGTTGTTTCTGCTCCACTTTGTAGCATGATTTTTCCTGCGAGTAAACTCGTTTCTATAATACGATCTTGATCCATTGCACCTTCTCCTTCATCCTTACACTGAACGTATTGTACCATTTGTATCATACGAAAGAAAATCAGGAAATGATTGATATCATTTCCTGATTACTACTATTATGTTTGCAGTGGATGATGAAGATCATCGAATTTCGGTTGATGATAAACCACCATATCCATGTCGTGATCATAATCAATTGTCATTCCATCTACATACCAAAAATCATCTTCTGTTACAGCAAATAGGATGCCGCTTTGTTCCACAGAAAAAGCGCTTGCCACTCTTGCTCGTGCATAATTCCAATGGAAAAACCGCCAGAACCAATCCCACCAACACGAACATAGAGCCGGAGGATATCGCCACTGTTTAAATCCATCTCTTTTTTATAAAAATTTGCTGCTCTTTCAGTAATAATTAGTTTCACCGTGGATCACTCCTAACTTGCTCATTTTAACATATTGATGTGTTATCAGTCATAGTAGTTGTCTTATTGTAAAGAAGACTGCTATTCTATAATTAAATGAAAGGGGTTATGTGAAATGCAAAGTGTCGAAACAGAATTTATGGAGTTAGTAAAAAAAATGAATCATTATTCTCAAGCACTGTCATTAATGGCGTGGGACTCGCGCACAGGCGCTCCTAAGAAATCAGTTGGTCAGCGCTCCGAGGTCATGGGAACTCTTTCAAGTGATGTGTTTGCGATGTCAACCTCAACTGAAATGAAAAGGTTATTAGACGAGTTGCAAAACAAAGCAAATCTATCTGAGATAGTTGCAAAATCAGTAGAAGAAACTCAGAAATCTTATGATCGTAATACGAAGATTCCAGCAGATGAGTATAAAGCTTATGTAATGTTGCAGTCAGAGGCTGAATCAGTTTGGGAAGAAGCAAAAGAAAAAGGTGATTTTTCATTGTTTCAACCATATTTAGAAAAATTAGTTACATATAATCGGAAGTTTATTGACTACCTTGGTTATGAAGGGCACCCTTATAATACCTTACTAGATGATTACGAACCTGGTGTTTATACTGAAACGTTAGATATCGTTTTTAATGATTTGAAAGAGAAGCTAATTCCACTAGTTAAAAAAGTAACAGCCTCTAAGAAAAAGCCTGATACAACTTCTTTATTTGTCCATTTCCCTAAGAAAGCACAGGAAGAATTAAGCTCTTCCATTCTTGAGACAATGGGATATGACTTCGCACGAGGGCGGTTAAGTGAGACGGTTCACCCGTTTGCAGTTGGGATTAACCCAAATGATGTCCGAGTTACGACGAAATACGATGAAAGCGACTTTCGTGTTGCCCTTTTAGGCACGATTCATGAGGGAGGGCATGCTCTGTATGAACAGAACATTGATACTGAATTGATGGGGACACTTCTCGCTACGGGAACATCAATGGGTATTCACGAGTCTCAGTCTCTTTTTTGGGAGAAATTCGTCGGACAGGCTCTTCCTTTCTGGGAAACATCTTATCCAGTCTTAAAACAATATTCAAGTGGTCAATTTGATGATGTCTCTTTAGAAACATTTTATTTCGCATTAAATGAAGCAAAACCTTCGCTTATCCGAATTGAAGCCGATGAATTGACGTATTGTTTGCATATTATTTTGCGTTACGAGCTTGAGAAGGGGTTGTTTGATGGATCGATTGAAGTAAAAGACTTACCAAAACTTTGGAACAAAAAGATGGAAGAATATTTTGGGATTCAACCAGGACATGATGGTGAAGGGGTTCTCCAAGATGTTCATTGGTCTTCTGGTTCATTTGGCTACTTTCCATCGTATGCACTAGGTCTTATCTATGCAGCACAGATTAAAGAAGCGATTCTTAAAGATCTGCCAAACTTCGATGAATTAATTCGAACGAATCAACTTCATGTTATTAAAGAATGGCTTACGGAACATGTTCATCAATTTGGTAAGCTTAAAAAACCAAAAGAAATCATACATGATATAACTGGTGGTGGAATTGATGCTCAACCTCTTTTAACCTATTTAACAGAAAAGTATAGTCGTTTATATGAATTATAATTAGAAAAACCAGCATAAAAGGCTGGTTTTTCTTAATGATGTGAGTGGTCGGTAGAATAGGTCTGTTTGTTGCCTTTTATTAAAATGTCTGCTTCTTCTGGGGTCAATTTACCGACTGCGAATCGTTTTGTCGGCATTGCGAATAAATCTCCAACCTGTGTTAATGCCTTTGCGAAATAGAGGCCTTCTTCAGTGAAATGAACGTTTGCAGAGTATACACCATCGCCCTCGTAAGTTGCAGTAATCCATTCATGTTGATTATGGTTATTCGACCAAATTTCGAATCTGATTAGATCTGCATCTGAAATATCTTGATTATCTTGTGAAACAAATGCAAAGATCGTCTGATCGCCACCTTCATTGATGGATTCCGATAAATGGACGCTCACTTCTAGCGGTTTAAAATCCGTATAGGATTCATGGTTATTGCTATTAATTGCACAGCCGGACAAAATGACAATAATAAACGCTACCATGAGTATAAAGCGCAAGGTTACTACCTCCTAAGCTTGAAAATAATTCTTCAGTCGCTCATTTTTTTGGATAAGTAAATAATCAATAATGAAAACAATAACAAGTGAGATTGCAACAAGCGGAAAAATAAGCGCAAATGCGGCCAGCATTATAATTAATACACGAATGCGGCGAACTGGAGTAGCTCTAGGAGCACCAAAATGGCCTTGTGGCTTGCGTCGTCGCCACAAGATAAAACCAGAGATGATAATACCTATTAAACCAATACAAATAAGAAGTCCAAAAAATTGATTAGCAATTCCGAATTCTAATCCTTTGTGAATCGTAATACCAGTAGCCATCACTTTCCAAGAATTCCGTAATCAGCATAACGGTAATCGGCGAGAACTGCACCGGTGTATTGGTCAATGTACATCGTTGCCTCGTCTTTTGCCTTATTTGGAAAAGCGGATAAGGTAAACGATCCTGTTTCACTTTTAGGAAAGTAAGCCGTAAAACTTGGATGTAAATCGCGATTGACTGCGGTTGTCACTACATGATCAATTGACACTTGCTCATAGTCATTAAAAGCAGAAGAGGAGGGAACAGGCAATTTCTGTGCTGCCCATGAAGATTCTGCTACATCTTCTGTTAAAGAATTTGGTGCATTGCCTACCCAAATCGACGGTGGATAACCAAGACCGGTGCTCGTTGCAAGATGTTGAATGCCATTGCCCCAAAAACCTGTCCAAAGCATACCTGTTAGTATAAAAAAGGCAATTCCAATTGAAAGCCAAGCTGCTGGTACAGCATGAAGATCACGGACAATCACACGCTTCCCCTTATTAAATCTAGGGATCCATACACCGAAACGTTTGATTTTGGACGTCTTGGCCACCAGAGATATACGCCACTTATCAATAAGATAATGGTCCAAGATGCAGCTAGTTCAACGAGTCGATCACCGAATGTACCTACCATGAGTTCGCTATGTAGCTCAATTAAACGATCCATAACGCGCTCGTTGTCAAGAAGTAGTCCTAATTCCTTACCGGAATAAGGATTCATAAAGATGGTTCCAGAAGACCCGTCTTGAAAAGCCACACCTACTTCAACCGATTTAGTAGCGACTTCATTCGGGCTATAGGAAATGACTGAATCAACATAATCGTAAGCGGTTATCGCATTAAAAATCAGCTCACTAGGAGGGAGTGTGATTCCAGTAGTGTTAGGTTCAACTTCATAATAATCACTGTAAATGACAGACTCAATATTTCCTTTAAACAAGTAGATTCCACCGGTTATAGCAAGAATCAGTAAAACTGGAGCAATTATTAGTCCGGCATAGAAATGCCACCTCCAAATTGTTCGATAAACGTTACGATGTGATGACTCTGACTTTGTAGTCAACGGCCATTCCTCTTTTCTTTTGTAATGATGTATTATCTATTGTAATAACAATACACTAGAAAAGAATAAATAATGAAAAAATAATGGCGAGAGTAGGTTGGGAAATAGTAAGAGCCACTCTCCTTATAAGCAGAGTGGCTCTTACTTATGCGGTTTTGCGCTCAATAATCGGAAGTATATCTGTCAAACCAGTTAAAACCATTTCAAGTGCAATTACAGTTAATAAAAAGCCCGCTAGTTTCGTAAAAACGAACAGCCCTGTACTAGTTGACTGACCTTGTAACCATTTAGCTAGAAATAATCCTATAACTGTAATTGTAAGTACAAAACAAAAAGCAATGAAAGTGATACATATATTACCCAAATGCACCCAGCGATTGGGTTGACTTAATGTTAAACGCTTCACTGTTTCTACTGTGTCAGAGCCAGCAGGAGACCAAAGTGATGTCTGAGTAGCATCGCTTTTATTTCTTTGTTCCTTTGGTTGTATATAGCGGCTCTTTATATTCTTTGAGCGAATTAGGTGATAACCAATTCCAAAAATAATGATGCCTCCGATAACACGCAAACTATTTATCGAGATGTGAAACATCGAAAACAAAAATTGACCGAGCAGCAGAAAAGTCGTCAATATACCCAGAGCTATCATAATAGCTTTAAGTGCAATTTGCTTCATTTCTTTTACATCTTGATTCTCGGAGAAGCCTAAATACAGAGGGATGTTTCCGATCGGATTCAAGATCGTAAAGATAGACACAAAGGCGTGGATAAAAAACGAAAACATGCCATTACGCTCCTTTTCCATTATACTGCCTAAACAAACGTAAGTTTCTAACGCTCGTTCAGGTCTGTTGTGCTTGCCAAGCTAGCTATTAGAAACTGATAATAGATAGCAGTTCGTAAAGCTAGTTGGTTGTAGTGTTCCCAAGGCTTGGCATAGTATGCATGGAAAAAGAAACTTTTTTAATCAGTCAAATTGATTCATTGCATGACGCTTCGCTTCCTGGTGAACATGGGCATATACTTGTGTCGTTGCGACCGAACTATGTCCCAAAAGTTGTTGAATTGTTAATACATCAATCCCGTTTTTTATTAGCGCCGTTGCAAAGCTATGTCGCAATTTGTGAGCAGATAAAGCGCGATCTCGAAAAGAAGGCAGTTCTTTTGAGGCGCGTAGAAATTGTCGTTGAATCATTTTCTGTAGTGCGCTGACAGATATAGACGACGTATACATACCTGTTTTGAAATCAAACCCAACAAATAATGGTTTTGCTCCTACGGGTTTTACATCATCAGGCAACGAGTTAACATAAATATTTATTATGTTAACTAAATCGGCTGGTAATGGGATGACTCGTTCTTTATTTCCTTTCCCATAGACAATTAGTTCATTTCGGAACGTATCGAATTGAGAATGGAGGAGGCTTGCTAATTCCGAAATTCGAAGGCCTGTGCGGGCGAGCGTCATCATAATTGCGTAATCTCGTAAATGAAGACGTTTGTGATATCTTTTTTGCCGAGTTGAGAGACCTTTGTCAGAAAGGATCAAATCAGTAATCTCTTTAATTTCACCTACAGTTAAATATACAGGATCACGTTTTTTCATTTTGGGTCTCGTAACATGTAAGACAGGATTTTGAGATAATCCATAATTTTTTACTAAGTAAGCAAACAATGATTGAAGTGCTGATAATTTACGGTTTATTGTTTTTGCTTCATTTTGTACCTCAAGTGATAAATAAGAAACATAATGTTCAATTCCTTGTTCATTTAATTGAGAAAAATCAAGGATGTCTACTTCTTTTGAGTTAAAAGCATCTTCCTCGGAATGTCTTTTTACATATGAAAAGAAATCAACGTAGTCATATAAATAACGTTGTATCGTAGCTGAACTATAGCCAAGAGCAGCAATATGTTTAATGTAATCTTGTATAAATGAAGGCATCTCGTTATACCGTCTGTAATGGGTTGAAAAAAGGTTCTTTTGAGTATTTTCTTCTTTCGATGCTTGTTGATTTAATTTCGCAAATACGGACATGGTTTCACCTCACATCTATTTTAACGCAAAAACAACGTTCTGTGAAATGTTGATTTCATGGAACGTTGTTTTTGCGTTTAGAAGAGGATAGATCGATAAATTACCTTATCTAAATAAATGAAAACCCTTTCAATATTGTTCGTTTTTTTGCATAATAATAGGGAGGGGTTCTCACTTGCGAGAAGGAAGGAGAAACGAATGGATAAACAAGTAATTGTCATCACAGGTGGTAGCAACGGCATGGGTAAAGCAATGGCGAAACGTTTTGCTGACAACGGTGCTTATGTTGTTATTTGTGCGAGAAATGCAGAACGTCTAGCAGAAACAAAAACGGAAATTGAGACTTTCCCAGATCAGGTGTCAACATATCAATTAGACGTACGAAATAGAAATGACATTGAAAAGATGGTTGAAGATGTTTATCGTTCAGTCGGTCCGATCACGGGCTTAATTAACAATGCAGCGGGCAATTTTCTTTGTCCAGCAGAGGAATTAAGTGAAAATGGCTGGAATTCAGTTGTGGACATTGTCTTAAATGGAACATGGCATATGACGCAAGTGATCGGAAAACGCTGGATTAACGAAGACGCCAGAGGAACAATTATAAATATCGTGGCTACATATGCATGGACTGGAGGTCCTGGAGTCGTTCACTCCGCTAGCGCAAAGGCTGGTGTTCTTGCGATGACGAAAACGCTTGCGGTAGAATGGGGTAGTCAATACGGCATACGAGTCAATGCAATCGCGCCTGGTCCAATTGAAGATACAGGTGGCGTTGATAAGCTCATCCAAAGTGAGAAAGCACATAAAATGGCTTTGGCAAGTGTACCATTGCATCGTTTTGGAAAAGGTCAAGAAATCGCTGGTCTTGCAGCTTATCTCTTTTCCAAAGAAGGGTCCTATATTAATGGGACATGTATAACAATGGACGGTGGACAATCGATTGGACAATCTGGTTTTCAAACTGGAGCGGCTGCATTTCTATAAGTAAAACACACAAGGCTTTAAGCCTTGTGTGTTTTTGTATAGTAAAAAATTACATAGGTAAACTAACGATAATTTACTGCGTTTTTTGGTAATGATCGATGAGTCTATAGTAACTTACCTGTCTAAGACTAAAGCATTTATTTTCATCCAGAATCTATTACTTAATTAAATAGAATGTGGTTTGAATGATTCTCTTACATCTTTCATGTAAAAAGAAGGTTCATTTTTTAAAAATAGGGGTATAATCAAGAGATCTTTTTTATAAAAAGGAGTGAGGGTGACTTTGATTACGTTTCAACAGGTGAGTAAAGAATTTACTCATGGTACGAAAGCTGTAAGCGAGCTTTCGTTCACGATCGAGCCAGGAGAATTCTTCGTATTAATTGGTCCGAGTGGATGTGGGAAAACAACTACATTAAAAATGATTAACCGATTAATTGAACCTTCTTCAGGATCGATAAGAATTAAAGGTATAAATGCAGCAGAAGCAAACATTAACGAACTTAGATGGAATATTGGCTATGTATTGCAACAAATAGCTTTATTTCCTCATATGACCGTGTCTGAAAACATAGCAGTTGTGCCTGAAATGAAGAAATGGAAGCAATCAGAGATCTCAACAAGAGTTGATGAATTGTTAGATCTAGTTGGGATGGAACCAGAGTTGTATAGAGATCGATTACCTTCAGATCTTTCAGGTGGTCAACAGCAACGAGTGGGGGTTGCGAGAGCGCTTGCCGCAGACCCTGACATCTTATTAATGGATGAGCCATTTAGTGCTTTAGATCCATTGGTTCGAGAACAACTACAACAAGATATTAAAGAACTTCAACAGAAAATCAAAAAACAATTGTTTTTGTCACTCACGATATGAACGAAGCTGCAAAGCTTGGTGATCGAATTGGGATGATGGAAAACGGTGAGATTATACAAATTGGAACCGTAAAGGAACTACAAAAAAAACCTGCTACACCTTCTGTTTTAGATTTTATTAATCGAGCGTCAGGGACAAAATCGTTTGAATTGGAAGATGCCGTTATTCCGTTGAAGGAAAGTGCTTATGTTCATAGCGAAATTCATACGGATCAACTCGGGCTACAATATGTTGTGAATTCAAGAAATGAATTGTCTCAAGCTTACTTTCAAGGCAAAGTCATCCCTAGTCCTATCACGATTCCTTCGACTAGTACAATTCGGGAAGCATTTGATGTATTAGAGGAGCAAAACTTACCTGCTGTCCCGGTTCAAGAACAAGGGGAGTTGATTGGGGTTATCTCTTATCAAGAACTTGCAAGACTAACAGTTCAGTAACGAGTGACAATTTAGCCATGCAGTAAAACTATAAATGCATTGTCCTAATGCTAATTAATGAGGAAATGCTGATTCAGTAGGACACGAAAGACTCGTTTGAATTATGCTGAAAACAATGGAATGACGAATTTTTGGGATTCTTATCTTACTCTGTTTCAGGAACGATCTGATTTATTATTAAATTCTTTTTGGGAACATTTGCAGCTATCTTTAATCTCTTTATTAATCGCCGTTGCTATTGCTGTTCCACTAGGTATCTTGCTTACTCGGTACACGCGCTATTCAGAATGGATTATTGGAATTGCTGCGGTACTACAAACAATTCCTTCTCTTGCCTTACTAGGATTTTTAGTTCTGCTTGTAGGTATTGGCACAACACCCGCTATCATTGCCTTAACCGCGTACGCGTTATTACCTATACTTCGGAATACCTATACAGGTATCCGCGAAGTTGAGGCACCAATTGTTGAAGCTGCAAGAGGAATGGGCATGAGCTCGTATCGAAGCCTTATTAAAGTTGAATTGCCCCTTGCAATGCCAACAGTAATGGCGGGCATACGTACATCCATGGTCCTGATTGTTGGTACTGCAACTCTCGCGGCTTTAGTTGGTGGAGGCGGTCTTGGTCAAATCATTATGACTGGAATTCAACGAACGAGCAACGAGTATATCCTATTTGGTGCATTACCAGCAGCATTACTTGCAATTAGTTTAGACCTCGTTCTTCGTTTATTAGAAAGAGGATCAAAAAGCAAAAAACGCGCTTCCTATAAACCAATGATTAGTGTCATTGCTATTGCATTAGTAATTGTCTTGATTTCACCTGTTTTGTCCTTTTTCAGAGATGATCAAGCGGATCTCGTTATCGGTGGAAAGATGGGTCCTGAACCACCAATCTTAGCGAATATGTACAAGTTGTTAATTGAAGAAGAAACGGATTTAACCGTAGAAGTGGTTGCGCCACTAGGTACGACCAGTGTTAATTTTAATGCCCTTGAAGTTGGCGACGTAGACATCTATCCTGAATTTAGCGGAACAGTACTCGCTGATTTGCTTAATCAGGAAGAATTCAGTTATGATGAACGTGAATCGTATGAACAAGCAAGAGATGGTATATTTGAAGCGACAGGAGATTATTTCTTAGAACCAATGGGATTTCAAAATACCTATGCCTTAGCAATGCCTAAAGAGCGCGCAGAGGATTTAGCTATTGAAAGCATTTCAGATCTTGCTCCTTACTCAAATGATCTAGAAGTAGGTTTCACTTTTGAATTTATGGATCGAGAAGATGGTTATGCAGGATTTGAAGACATTTATGGCTTCGATTTTGAAAATGTTACTTCTATTGATGTGAGCACACGCTATCAAGCCATTAGTAATGGTAGTATTGAAATCAGTGATGTCTTTTCAACAGACCCACAACTTGTTGAATACGAGATGGTTGTGTTAGAAGATGACCAGACACTGTTCCCTCCTTACCAAGCAGCACCTCTTGTTAGCGGCTCGACGATGGACCAGTATCCGGAGCTAGAAGGCATTTTAAACCAACTCGCTGGCATCGGCACAGTTGATGAAATCTCTGAACTGAATTATCGTGTCGATATTAATGACGAAAATCCATTAGACGTTGCAAGGGACTTTTTACAACAACAAGGACTGTTAAATAAGTAATGAGGAGTGACTAACATGAAAAATCCGAGTGATGTGCAAATTAAGCAGTTATTGGATACGAAGAAGCGAATTGCGGTCGTAGGACTGTCAGATAATCCAGATCGGACAAGCTACATGGTATCTGAAGCAATGCAAAGAGCTGGATATACGATTATCCCTGTAAACCCTAACGCTGATGTCGTTTTAGGTGAGAAATCGTACGCTTCTTTAAAAGACATTGAGGGGCCAGTAGATATGGTTAACGTTTTTAGACGAAGCGAATTCCTTCCTGGTATTGCTAAAGAGACTGTCGAACGTGGAATCGATTCATTTTGGGCTCAACTTGGTGTAGTCAATGAAGACGCCTATGATTATTTAAAAGAGCATGGTGTTGAGACAGTAATGGATCGTTGTATTAAAGTAGAGCACGCAAAGTTTAAATGATAGAACCCGCACGGATTAACCCCGTGCGGGCTTTCTCTTTCCGTATATTAAACCTAAAAGAATGTATGGATTTGCTACAGTAAAGTAGAACGTGATAAGGTTTTATTAGAAAAAAACTGTTGCAAGTAGGAAAACAATGGCTAAAATAAAGAAGGATAGAAGTTCTCGTTCGACAGAACAGGAGTTCGTGTTACACTTGTATGTAAAGCAGGAAGGGAGAACGGAATGGCAAAACAACATCTGGAATATAACGATGATGCAATCCAAGTCCTAGAAGGTCTAGAAGCAGTACGAAAAAGACCCGGGATGTACATAGGATCTACTGACGTAAGGGCCTCCACCATCTTGTTTTCGAAATCGTCGACAATGCAGTGGATGAGGCATTAGGTGGTCACGGGGCTACAATAAAAGTAACCATTCACAAAGACGAGAGCGTATCTGTGCAAGACGAAGGGAGAGGAATGCCAGTTGGTATACACCGCTCTGGTAAACCGACGCCAGAAGTGATTTTTACAGTGCTTCATGCTGGCGGAAAATTCGGACAAGGAGGATATGCGACAAGCGGAGGACTACACGGTGTTGGTGCTTCAGTTGTTAATGCTTTATCTGAGTGGCTAGAAGTTGATATTAAGCGTGATGGCAATCGCTATGTTCAGCGATTTGAAAAAGGCGGCAAGCCGCTACAACACTCGAAAAAAAGGGGAAAGCACGTACTTCCGGAACGACGGTACGCTTTAAACCTGACGCATCGATTTTTTCATCTACAAATTTTAACACCGAGACGTTAGCTGAACGTTTAAGAGAAGCCGCGTTTTTGTTAAAGGGCGTTACAATCGAATTAAAAGATGAGCGTTCTGGTAAAGAGATGGATGAGGTATTTAAGTATGATACTGGTCTCGAAGCATTTGTCGATTATTTAAACGAAGGCAAAGAACCGTTACATAGTGTCGTATCTTTTTCAGGTCTCGCCAATGAAATCGAAATGGATCTAGCTTTTCAATTTCATGATGCATATACAGAAAACGTCTTGTCTTTCGTGAACAATGTCCGGACGCGTGATGGTGGTACACACGAGTTGGGTGCGAAAACAGCTATGACACGTATTATTAATGAACATGCTAGAAAAATAGGACTCTTAAAAGAGAAGGATAAGAACTTAGATGGATCAGATATTCGTGAAGGTTTTACTGCTATCATTTCAGTGCGTGTACCAGAAGCGAAATTACAATTTGAAGGTCAAACAAAGAGTAAACTAGGTACAACTGAAGCAAGATCAGCTGTGGACGCGATTGTATCTGAAAAAATGTCTTATTTTCTCGAAGAAAATCCCACGGTCGCAAACACTTTGTTGAAAAAATCGATCAAGGCTGCACAAGCTCGCGAGGCAGCAAGAAAAGCGCGTGAAGATGCGAGAAACGGCAAGAAGAATAAACGAAAAGATGTGTTATTAAGCGGAAAGTTGACACCTGCTCAATCGAGAAATCCAGATCGAAATGAACTTTATTTGGTTGAGGGTGACTCTGCAGGCGGTTCAGCTAAGCAGGGGCGCGATCGCAAATTCCAAGCCGTACTTCCATTACGTGGGAAGGTTATTAATACAGAAAAAGCGAAGCTTGATGACATTATGAAAAACGAAGAAATTCGTACAATTATCCATACGATTGGAGCCGGCGTTGGCGCTGATTTCGAAATTGGGGATTGCAATTACGATAAAGTTGTTATCATGACAGATGCTGACACAGATGGAGCTCATATCCAAGTATTATTACTTACATTTTTCTATCGTTACATGAAACCACTTCTTGATTCTGGCAAGATCTATATCGCTTTGCCTCCACTTTATAAGGTTAGCAAAGGTACAGGCAAAAAAGAACAATTAGAATATGCATGGGATGAAGATGAACTTCAAAAAGCGCTAAAAACGATTGGGAAAGGCTCAATTGTACAACGCTATAAAGGACTTGGGGAAATGAACGCAACCCAGCTTTGGGAAACGACAATGGACCATCCACACGTACTCTCATTCGTGTTAAGCTTGAAGATGCTGCACGAGCAGAAAAGCATGTAACGACACTAATGGGTGATAAAGTCGAACCAAGGCGTAAATGGATTGAATCCCATGTTGCTTTTGGTTTGGAAGAAGAAACAAATATTCTAGAAAATGAAAACTTGCACATAGGGGAGGAAAAGTAAGTGGCAAAATCAGAACGTTATCTGGACCTTCCTTTAGAAGATGTCATTGGCGACCGGTTCAGCGCTATAGCAAATATATTATTCAAGAACGTGCGCTTCCAGATGCGCGTGATGGGTTAAAACCAGTTCAACGCCGTATTCTCTATGCGATGTACAATGACGGTAACACAGCGGACAAGCCTTACCGAAAGGCAGCAAAAACAGTCGGTAATGTAATTGGAAATTATCATCCCCATGGAGATAGTTCCGTCTACGAAGCATGGTACGCATGAGTCAGGATTGGAAAGTCCGCCAACTGCTTATTGATATGCACGGTAATAATGGATCAATTGATGGTGACCCACCAGCGGCTATGCGTTACACAGAAGCTAGACTCTCGGCAATCAGTGCAGAATTGATGCGTGACCTAGATAAAGGTACAGTTGATTACATTCCTAACTTTGATGATTCGATTGAAGAACCCGTTGTTCTACCTGCGATGTTCCCGAACCTACTTGTGAACGGTTCCACAGGTATATCTGCAGGGTACGCTACGGATATTCCTCCGCACTTCCTTCCAGAAATTATTGATGGGACAGTGCTTTTAATGGAGAAGCCTCAAACTACTTTAGATGAATTACTTCAAATTGTAAAAGGCCCGGATTTCCCAACTGGCGGCATTGTCCAAGGACTTGATGGTATTCGTCAAGCATATGAAACTGGTAAGGGAAAAGTAATTGTTCGGGCGAAAACGGATATTGAAGAAGTCCGTGGCGGTCGAAAACAAATTGTTATTACCGAAATCCCTTACGAGGTCGTTAAAGCGAATCTTGTTAAGAAAATGGATGAAATTCGGTTTGATAAAAAAGTGGATGGCATTGCAGAAGTACGAGATGATACAGATCGTACAGGTTTACGCATTGTTGTCGAGCTAAAGAAAGAAGCAGAACCGAATGCCATCTTACATTACCTTTTAAAAAATACCGATCTTCAAGTTGCTTATCACTTTAATATGGTTGCTATTTATAATAAGACCCCTCAGCTCATGGGATTAAAAGCATTAATGCAAGCATATATTGACCACCAGAAGCAAGTATTCACACGCAAATGTCAGTTTGAATTGCGTAAAGCTCAAGAACGAGCTCATATTGTTGAAGGGTTAATTAAGGCAGTTTCAATTCTTGATGACGTTATCCGAGTAATCCGTGCTTCGAAAGATAAAAAAGACGCTAAACTTAATCTTCAAAATGAATTTGAGTTTACAGAACCACAGGCCGAAGCAATTGTCAATTTGCAACTTTACCGTTTAACGAATACCGACATTACGACTTTGCAAAAAGAAGCGGATGAATTGCTCAATAAAATAGCAGAACTTCAAGCGATTCTCGGTAGCGAAAAAAAGCTTATTTCCGTCATTAAACGTGAAATGAATGGCGTTAAGAAGAAATTTGCTTCTGAACGCAGAACGGAAATAAAAGAAGAAATTGAAGAGTTGAAAATTAATATGGACGAATTAATTGCTGCAGAGGATGTACGTGTAACGATTACACATGCTGGCTATGTTAAGCGTACTAGCATTCGATCGTATACGGCATCAAGCAAGGACGCACCAGGAATGAAAACGGGCGATAGTTTGTTACATTCATCCGTAGCCAGTACAACCGATGTCTTGCTCTTATTTACAAAAAAGGGCAGCTATCTTTATGTCCCTATTCATCAACTTCCGGACATCCGTTGGAAGATGACGGCCAACATGTTGCAAACTTAGTGCCTTTGGACCCAGATGATGAAGTACTTGATGCGAAGATTATCCGAGATTTTAAAGAAAATGAATCTCTTTTATTCATGACCAAGTACGGAATGGCAAAACGAACTCAATTGAGTCTTTATCAAGCACAACGTCATTCTAAACCATTAATGGCATTAAAATTGAAAGCAGGAGATGAAGTTGTCGCTGTTTTACATACGGACGGCAATAAGGAGTTATTTGCTGCTTCAACCTTTGGGTATGGATTGTGGTTTTCTGAATCAGATGTTTCTCTAGTTGGCCAACGAGCAGCTGGCGTTAAAGGAATGAATTTAAAAGAAGGCGATGAAATTGTTGGAATTGAAGCCTTTGGGCTTGAAGAAACAGTAGAATTTATCTGTGCACTCAAAGAGGGGCAGTAAAACGAATGGCAATCACGGAATTTGAAAAATCAAGTCGCGCGAAACGTGGTTTGTTGCTTCTTAGGGAACTGAAAAGCAATCCCCATCGTTTGGTAGGCTTTAGACGCATAAAATCACAGAGCGACCAATTTATTATTGCGACAGAAAATGAAAAACACGTAATCGTTTCGCCAAAAGATTATCGACGTTCAGACCGATATTCAAATGGTTCTTATGCATTTGATCAACATGAACTTGGGAATGCGTCTCAATGCGACAGACTATCGATACGACCAATTTGGAATAACAAGGAGTCATGCATCTTAAGTGCATGGCTCTTCTTTTTTTACTCTTTGAAACCAACGATTAAACTTGAACGTATAGAAAAAGGACTTTTAGCCAATGCGTTTGGCTGTACGCTTGAAAAATTCTATGCGTATAATGGGTCTATCTGGAAAGGAGAGAGGTTATGGATATGAATGCATTTCCCCTCGTCGTAGAGAACTTGAATAAACGTCTTGGTAAGAGCAACGTTATTCAAGATTTATCATTCTCATTAGAACGAGGAAAAATTTACGGGTTTCTAGGTCCAAATGGATCTGGGAAACAACAACGATTCGCATGATCGTATCGTTAATCAAACCCGATGCCGGAGAGGTTTATATTGAAGGCAACAGTATTTCGAACAACCGAGAACAAGCACTTGAACATGTTGGAGCGATCGTAGAGAATCCAGATTTATATTTGTATTTAACTGGCTTGCAAAACCTCAAACATTTTGCTGAAATGAGCCCAAGACCTATTAGTCAAGAACGTGTGGATGAGTCGTTCGACTTGTTGACTTAGAACACGCTATACATAAAAAAGTTAAATCTTACTCATTGGGGATGAAGCAAAGGCTTGGCATAGCAATTTCGATTTTACATAGTCCTAGTGTTCTTATTCTTGATGAACCAACGAATGGACTTGACCCACAAGGAATTCGTGACCTCCGTGATTATTTACGAAAACTTGCAGAAGAAGAGGAAGTCACTTTGCTCGTTTCAAGCCACCAGCTTAGTGAGATTGAACTTCTTTGCGACCGAGCGGTTATTATTAAGGACGGTAAGTTAGTTGATGAAGTAAGTGTAAAATCAATTGCTACTGAAACTGAAAAAATGACTATTACAATTGAAGTCCAACCATCTGATTCAGCGTTGGAACTATTAAGCACATCGTACCAAGTCACACAAACGGACACTGCTGTTGAAGTTCATGAACAAACGTACCAAGACATTCCGAAGATTGTCCGCTTATTAAGTGATAAGGGATTATCTATTTATGGTATTTCGTATAAGAAGCGATTAGAAGACGCTTATTTCTCCTTAACGGAATCAAAA